>SLQC01000390.1 GCA_007131625.1 Balneolales bacterium
ACTTCAATGCCGAAGAACGGCTTGGTTGCCGATCCCGGCTTCAGCGGGGTGACCGGTAGCGGAGTAATCATAAAACCGCCCGTTTCGGTCTGCCACCAGGTATCCATAATAGGGCAATTTCCATTACCAATCACCCGGTGATACCATTTCCATGCTTCGGGATTGATAGGTTCACCGACCGAACCAAGCAATCGAAGCGAGCTCAAGTCATGGCGTTTAGGCCATTGCTCTCCGAATCGCATCAGACCACGGATGGCGGTAGGTGACGTATAGAGAATATTAATGCCATATTTTTCCACCATACTCCACCAACGATTTGGATATGGGTGATTCGGTGCTCCTTCATACATCATGATCGTCGACCCGTTGATGAGCGGACCGTAAACCATATAGCTGTGTCCGGTAATCCAGCCCGGATCCGCTGCACACCACCATCGATCCTCATCCTTGATATCAAATACATATCGGTGCGTGGTGGACGTAAATACCGAATAGCCTCCGTGTGTGTGCAATAATCCTTTCGGCGTTCCGGTCGTACCCGAGGTATAGAGAATAAACAGCATATCTTCGGCATCCATAACTTCGGTTTCACACTGCGGACTGGCAATCGGAAGGTTTTGCAGATCGTGCATCCAAAAGTCACGGTCGTTTTCCATGTATACTTCATGTCCTGTTCGTTTCACCGTGATGCACACTTCGATCGTTGGTGAACGCTTCATCGCTTCGTTGGCGATTCCCTTGAGGTCGGTAATCTTGCCTCGTCGCCATCCACCGTCGGCCGTCACCAGTATACGGCTTTCGGAATCTTCGATACGGGAAGCAAGAGCTTCTACGCTGAACCCGCCATATACGACACTGTGGGCAGCTCCAACCTTGGCACAAGCCAGCATAGCGATGGGTAGTTCGGGAATTTGCGGCATGTAAATAGTGACTATTTCCCCTTTTTTCACCCCCATACTTATAAGGATATTGGCAAATTTGGAGACCTCACGATTCAGTGCGTGGTAAGACATGGTTCTCACGTCACCGGGCTCCCCTTCCCAGATCAGCGCCAGTTTGTTGCGGCGCCAAGTCTTCAGGTGCCGGTCGATGGCATTGCTGATTATGTTGATCTTTCCACCGGCATACCATTTGTAAAAAGGCTTTTCACTGTCATCCAACACTTTATTCCATTTCCTGAACCAATGCAGCTTTTTGGCCTCAGCTGCCCAAAATCCTTCCGGGTCTTCGATCGACTTTTTATAGAGTGATTCATAATCTTTCACATTTGCCTGTTTTACCACGTCCTTTGACGGGTATATAAATTCAGAATCCGCTTTAACTGCGGTTTCGCTGCGATTAACTTTACCTTTGGCCATGAATTACACCTTTGATTATTTTTTCTAATGATTGTAAACAAGCGAATAAGTTCTAAATATCCAGGAGCAACCTATTTTAACCGATGCAGGTCAGGAATTCAACTAATATTTCAGGCAAAACAATTTAATTTTAAATTCGTCACTTTTTGACGGCACCCGAAAAACTTAATTCATTCCGACGGTTGCACATCACCCCGTATTGTTGTATTATACACATATATCATACACATATATTGATATAAAATTATGGATAACAGCCATCTAACCCGAAAACAGAAGCAATTTTTTGACTACATCGTCGCGTACAAAAAGGAGAACGACATCTGGCCGACATATCGGGAAATTGCCAATGAGTTTCAGTATAAATCACCTAACAGTGTCACCCAAAACCTTCAGGCGCTTGTCAGAAAAGGGTGCCTGATCAAAACGGATGATGAGGAATACGATCTTGCACCGGAATATGATATCGGGCCAGTTCAACCGGAAGCAGGAATACCGGTCCGTGGTTTGATTGCAGCCGGATATCTTCAGGAAGCCGTCGAAGCCAATCTGGGTGCCATCACACTGGAATTTCTTTTCCCTAATATTGACCGGGTGTTTGCTTTGCGCGTTTCCGGTTCCAGCATGAAAGATGCGCAGATCGAGGACGGAGATTTTGTTTTGCTGATGGATGACGATATTAAAAACGGGGACATCGGTGCCGTCCTTTACAACGGGGAAACGTCACTTAAACAGATTTTTTATGGCAAAAACGGATTACAGCTCAAGCCGGCCAACAAGGAGTATGATGATATTTATGTAGAGCCGGATATCTTCGAAGAAGTGCGCGTACTGGGAAAATATGTCGGCCATGTCAACCGGTCGGGTATATATAAACACGACGGCAGCAGAAAACTCCACTAAGCCGTGCGGGTTGCCACTGTTCCAGACCCTTACTTTCAGTATCCGCCGCTCACCTACAATTTCCTGTAGCTGTTGGTTTTACGTATCAGTTCTCCCGTACGCTTTTCCATGATTTCCAGTCCTGCGCCTTCCAGCCGGGCCGACAAGGGTTTTCCTCGTTCCAGCCGATAATTGCCACCTTTCAATGCATCATACAATTGTCCGTCCCTGATCCATGCCACGCCTCCGTCATGCTGAAGCCGCTTTCGGTTTTTAATCAGAAAGGCCTGTCTGTGCAAATCAGGTAGAGCAGGTAGAGGTGGTCCGGTGCTTTTTTGCACTGTTTTCGTTGTTTCAGCCATGTAATTGAATGCGTTTATTGTGACTCATTGATATCATAGACCTGAATTTACGTCTCTGATTTGTCATATCAAACGAACCATGCTGATTCGTTTTTTACTTTTATTTATGCAACAATAATAGTATATTTGAAATCTTGTATTCAATACAGTTTTTATCACATTTTTAATCCAGCAGATATGTACGCGATTGTTGAAATCAGTGGGCATCAATACAAAGTTGCCAAAAACGACGTCATTTATGTTGACAAACAGAAAGTCGACGCTGATAAAAAAATAACATTGGACAAGGTGCTTCTGACATCCGACGGCAAGGGCAAGGTTCAGGTCGGTACTCCTGTTCTTGAGAAAGCAAAAGTTGACGCAAAAGTCGTCGAACACGCAAAAGGCGATAAGATTATCGTATTCAAGAAGAAGCGTCGCAAAGGATATCAGGTAAAACGTGGCCATCGTCGTCACTTGACCCTACTTTTAATTGAAAAAATAACCGCTTAATCTCTAAAGAATCATGGCACATAAAAAAGGTGGCGGATCAACCAGGAACGGTCGCGACTCAGAATCGAAACGATTGGGTGTAAAACGATTTGGCGGCGAAGTTGTTCGTGCAGGCAATATCATTGTTCGTCAGCGGGGCACCAAATTCCACCCCGGACTCAATGTCGGTATTGGGAAGGATGATACACTTTTTGCAACATCCGACGGTACAGTTACATTTCGCAGAGGCAAGAACGACCGTAAAACGGTTTCTGTCGAAACCAACTGACACCGCAATATCTCTCTTCTATTAAAGCTCTAATGGCACTTCGGCATTAGAGCTTTTTTTTTGATCTTTTTAGTTTTAATGTTCATAACAGGTCACGAGCATCTTATTTTTAATGTTCATATCAGACCATGACCGACAATTTTCCAATCCCTTTAGATGATGATACAAACGACGACTCTGCCGGGGCTTCCGGACCTAACCCCCGGATCTATCTACTGCATCGGCAGAAATTATGCCGCTCACACGAGGGAACTGAACAATTCGATCCCCGACACTCCCGTCATTTTCACCAAACCGCTTGCAGCACTAACTTTTGACGGTATCATCCACATCCCTCCGTTTGTCACGAAGCCCCACTTTGAGACGGAGCTTGTTGTTGTCATCGGAAAACAGGGCAAAAATGTGCCGGTCGAAAAAGCCCTCTCTTATGTGGCCGGGTATGGACTTGGCATCGATGTCACTGCCCGAGACATCCAGCAGCGACTCAAGGAGAAAGCACACCCCTGGTTTCTGGCGAAAGGGATGGATTCGTTTGCACCGGTCGGTACGTTTATTCCGGCAGAACAGGTGTCAGATCCTCAAAATATGACGTTCACACTTGATGTCAATGGTGAACGGCGGCAGACCGGCCAAACTTCTCTGATGCTTTTCCCGATCCCTGTGATTATCGCCACGTTGTCACGTTATGTCACACTTTATCCGGGCGATCTGATCTTCACCGGAACCCCCGAAGGTGTCGACATCCTGAATAGCGGTGATCGGCTGAAGGCTGATCTGGAGTCCGGCCTTGCTACCCTTACCGTTTCTGTTAACCGTGAATCCTGAAAACATTGTCCCGGCTTATTCTTTCCATACTTTCCTCCCTGAGACGAAACCGGTCCGGCAGAGCCCTCCCTGTTTTTATACTCGCACTTTATTTGCTGATCGGATCCGGAACCTCTCCTGCTGAAGCACGGACACGTCCGGCATTTCTCTCCGATGACGTCTCCTATTTTTGGCCGACCAACGCAAGCCGGTACATGTCATCCTCCTTCGGTGAAACCCGAGCCACCCATTTTCATGCCGCTTTGGACATCGGAACCTGGGGCCATGAGGGATACGCTGTTTTCGCAACCCGGGACGGGATCGTACACCGAGTCGCTGTAGGTCCGGTTGGGTACGGTAATGTGATCTATCTGCGCCATGATGACGACTCCATATCCCTCTACGCCCATCTCAAAGACTTCCATCCCAAAATTCGAAGCATTGTCGACTCTCTTCGACTCCGGGATTATTCGTTTGATTTCAATGAACATATTGAGTCGTATGATATCCGCTTTCAGCGCGGTCAGCAAATCGGATGGACCGGCTCCACGGGTGTTGGCCCACCCCACCTCCACTTTGAACTCCGGTCACCGGAAGGGAATCCCTTTAATCCGCTACTTGCCGGTATTCGCATTGAAGACACGATCGCCCCCCGATTTTCCGGTCTTGCCATTGAACCGCTGTCACCTGACAGCAAAATCAACGGTGAAGGAAAGATTTTCCGGTCTCGTCCGGTATTCAGAAATGGCCAGTTTCACTTCGATACAGTGGATGTACAGGGTGAAGTTGGCCTTGCTGTCGACGTTTTCGATCGTGCCAATGCATCCAACAATGTTCATGCCGTTTATGAACTCGCGATGTACGTAAACAATGAACGCTATTTTCACTCCCGGGTCGACAGTTTTTCCTATTCGCAGTCTCGCCAGATGTTTCTGGACCGCGTTTATCCCATATTGGCCACTGAGCGGAGGGGATTTCAGCGACTCTATATCAGGT
This sequence comes from Balneolales bacterium, assembly GCA_007131625.1. Lineage (GTDB taxonomy): Bacteria > Bacteroidota > Rhodothermia > Balneolales > Natronogracilivirgulaceae > SLQC01. The sequence goes on from SLQC01000390.1 coordinate 5,163, forward strand.
CCGGCAACACCTTGTCGTTTTATAGTGAAACCGGTCATACCGGACGATTGCGGCTTCCTCCGGGCACTCATCAGATCAGGATCGAAGCTTCCGATTATTTTGGTAACCGGGCTGTAGCGAATATCCGGATGAATATATCCGGGACGGATTCTCCGTATAATATAAAGGAACAAATGGATCTTGCCAGAAAGACAAACACCAAGCGGGCAAATTCTGCACCGGCAGGGCTCCAATGGCATAAAAACTGGGTGCGGCCGATATCAAAAACTGTACGACAGAATCAATCGGATGGACTAACACACCAAGGAAACCCTGTGAGTCCGGACGAGACTTACTGGTCAATCCGGAAGTTCGGATCTTTTCAAAAAGAGCATTATAAGTATGTCTATCGTGGACAGGGACTTCCGCTGAACTTATCGGACAGGATGGAACTTAGCAATGGCGACAGTATTTGGGTTTTGCACCGAATACATCCGGAATATCCACTATCGCTTTATCACGACAAAATGCAAGTGGTGGTCCATTTTCCGGCAAAATCATTTTTCGAGCCGGTCACTATCGGCATCGCCGGCACCCGGGATGAATTTACCTTGTTTCCCAATATTGAACCGTTTCAACGTCCGGCTGCAGTACGAATTCTACTTGATGAAACCCTGAAGGAGAAGAACGGGTTGGGTCTATATCGGAAAAATTTATCAAACAACAGATTGACACACATCACATCGTATCGAAATACTCAGGGAAATGAACTGGTTGGCACCATACAATCCGGTGGATACTATGTGATTCGGTCTGATACAACTGCACCCGAAATATCGACCCCAAAAATCGGGCGGTGGCGCCATTCGGGCCTCTATTATGTAACTGTTTCAATCGATGATGATCTGTCCGGTATCAATTACCGATCGGCTGAATTTTATGTTAATGGCCATCGGGGCATCGCAGAATATGACCCTGAGAAGAAACTTTTGCGTTATCATCATCCCGACTTCAAACCTGAAAACAGCAACCATATAACGGTTCGCTTGTCGGATCGTGCTGGAAATTCGACCGAAAAGATTTTCAGCGATGTGCCATACAACTGACCTCTATCAGGGCATTTTTAGGCAGAGATTTAACAGCAACGGCTTCTCGTGCCGGAGGATTATCGGGGAAATAGTCGCCATAAATTTTGTTAACAACTGCGAAGTCCTCCATATCGGCCAGATAGATAGTACATTTCAGTACCCGGTCCCAGCTGGAACCTGCTGCCCGCAGCACTTCGCCCAGATTCTGCATAACTTGCCGCATCTGGGTTTCGGAATCGGGGCCTGCCATTTCCCCGGTTTTGGGATCAAGCCCGATTTGACCGGAACATAAAATTAACTGTTCATAGATCACCGCCTGGGTGTACGGACCTATAGCAGCCGGTGCACCGGCAGTTGAAACACTTTTTTTATATATCATATATTATACAATTTTTAGTGAATTTCCGGGTTAATAATCACGTAACTTCGGTGAAATGCATGGCAAATGCTGGTTAAACTACAATGTTGCGGATCCTTCATGCTATTGTTACTTTATGGGGACGTCTTGTATGCCTCATTTCAAGGCTTTCATACATTAAATAATAAGGAAGACAACCGGAGACAAAATATCAAATTTCGAACAACCGACCCGATCCGGAAACTTCATTCTGGCATAATAAAAACAAACTAAGAAACAAATGAAACACCTATGACAACAAACGCTGACACACAGTCGCATGACTATTTTGTCATGTGTGCTTCATTTGACCTTATGAATTATATATTATAAACACATGAAAACTTATTTTTCCCAACAAGCGCTTTTCGCCCTGGTAATGACTTTCCTGGTCTGGTCATGTGGAGCCTACGACCCGAATATTGAATCGGCTCGAGAGGCCCTTGCACAGGCGGATTACGAGGAAGTAATTCGCTCTGCAGAGGCATCCATCGAATCCAATCCCGAAAACGGCATCGGATATTTTTACAAGGGAATCGCCTATGCGTCTATTGCACAAAACATGGATCCGGCAAATCGAGTTGACGATTATGCCACCGCCAGATCGGCATTTATGGAGGCTAAACAGCGTTATGAAGAACAGATGATTACCGATGGCGAAGCCGCTGAATTACCCGACATAATTCTTGAACTCTGGGGCTTTGAATATAATTCCGGAATCGAATTGTTAACTGATGACATCGTAAGCTCTCATGAGGATTCGCTGCAGCTTTCGCGGTATCATTTTATCAATGCTTCAACGATTAACCCCGACAGTGTTCACAGTTACAACCTGTTAGCCGAAGTAAATTTTACGCTCGGCAATTTTGAAGAAGCCGAAGAAATCACCCGTCATATCATCTATGAGATGGGAGAAGGGGATTTGTTCAACTACTATCGACTCTCCTATTACCTGATGGACGTCGAACGGGACGAAGAAGCTATTGAAGTACTTCTCGAAGCACGTGAGCAGTATCCTGATGAAGTCGAGGTTGTTCAGGAAATTGCCAATGCCTATTTGCGAATGGGTGAAACCGACAAGGCTCTGGAAGTGGTTACCGATCTTATGGAAGTTGATCCCGACAATCCGGAGTATCGACTGGTATATGCCACCCAGATTTATCAGATGGTAGAGGAACTGGACCGCCAGATCCGGGATGTGCACGATGAAATGTATGACATGAGTCGTGCAATTCGCGATAGAGCGCGGCAGCCAGGTGTCGAACAGGCTGAAATTGAGCAGATGGTTGCCGAATTAGACAAGAAACAGGATGAGGTCAATGAACTCATCGAAGAGTCATTCCGATTTTCCGATGAAGCCGAAGAGCAGCTGGTTATTGCTCTGAGAAGTAATCCCGATAATCCCGATGTACACTCCACACTCGGCATTGTTTATCAAAACCGGGCCGCTGTGTTACATGACCAGCGTAATATGACCGACGACACAGAGGAGGCCGAAATGTATGATAAACAAGCCCGGGAATATCTTGAAAAAGCACTTCCCCACTATGAGAAAGCCGCGGAAATGGAAGAAAACAATACAGATCACTGGCGTTCCCTGTTCCGGGTTTATACCAACCTTGGTATGGAGGAAGAAGCTCAAAAAGCCCAGGAAAGAGCGGGACTCTGAAATTGACATAACTGGATCAGAATAAGGATCACGACTACAGTGCGTCCTCCATAAAATTTATAATTCTTACTGACTTGTATATCGACTTTAGAAAGCTCTGCAGGCCTCCTGTGGAGCTTTTATTTTATTGCGCATACAGGAACCTTTGACCTGTCCATTCAGATTGACTATCATTCCGGAAGGGAAATGGGAATCAAACTTCCAGCTTCGGTTTTTTATGTATCGTCAGCTAACTTTTTTATATAGAATGATGAAACACCCTTGGTACGATCTGACACACAAGCGCATGTTTATTTTAACATGGTTGCGTCAAGTGTCCTTTTGAATCAGAATATTATAAACAGATGAAATGGTCATGACGGCTATCCGTCACACAGGAGCTTGATTATTTCCGTCATGGACATTACATCTGTCCTTAATAAATAAAAAAAAGAAACAGATGAAATTCAACACCAAAACCATACATGCCGGCCAAAAACCCGAAGAGACATCGGGAGCCGTTATGCCTCCCGTCTTTTTTACCTCCACATATGCCCAGGAAGCTCCCAACAGGCACAAAGGACATGAATATGCCCGGGTAACCAATCCCACGCGTACCGCATTGGAGAATCTGCTGGCCGGACTCGAGGAGGCCCCTCACGCATGTGCGTTTGCCTCAGGATGTGCCGCCATGGACGCCCTGATGAAAATGCTGCGCCCCGGCGACCACGTCATCGCCACAAATGATATCTACGGTGGGTCATACCGTCTTTTTACCGAAGTATTTGAACCCTATGGAATCAGTTTTAGCTTTGTCGATATGCGGTCGATTGAGAACGTTCGCAAAGCGTTCAGCACGCAAACCAAAATGCTTTTTGTCGAAACCCCTACCAACCCGCTCCTCAATATCGTCGACATTGCCTCGATTGCAAATGAAGCAAAAAAACGAAATGCGGTAACCGTTGTTGACAACACCTTCGCTTCACCCGCACTGCAGCAACCCCTGCTGCTCGGTGCCGATGCGGTGGTTCATTCCACAACCAAATATATCGGCGGCCATTCCGACATTATCGGCGGTGCCGTCTGCACCAACCATGACGCCATCTACGAAAACCTGTTGTTCCAAACGAAAACAACCGGAGGCATACCGGGGCCTATGGACTGCTACCTTGCCCTTCGCGGAGTCAAAACTCTTGGCCTTCGCATACAGCGTTCCTGTGAAAACGCATTTACCCTTGCCGAGTATCTGACCAACCGGCCAGATGTCGACGTCGTTTATTATCCAGGCCTCCTATCCCATCCCGGCCACGATATAGCCCGATCCCAAATGAATGATTTTGGGGGGATGATCTCTTTTAGCCTCAGTCAGGACGATATTCAGAGTGTTGAAACGTTTATGAGTAATACACGAATCTTCACGCTCGCTGAAAGTCTCGGTGGTGTGGAGTCACTGATCAGCCATCCGGCAAGCATGACCCACGCCTCCATCCCTAAAAAAATCCGGGAAGAGGCCGGACTCAAAGATTCCCTGATACGACTTTCTGTCGGTATTGAAGATGTCGACGACCTGCGGGATGATCTGGATAACGCCTTTGACTCGCTGCTTTAATGAAACCCTGACCAATGTCCAACCGAAACCCTTCCATCTGGATGCTGCTGCTGATCATCCCGTTTTGCGCCGGATGCATCAACCCATTCGCTCCGGGTGAGCTGGAAGGCGATCCCATAGCCGACCTGCTGGGAGATCCATCCACCATAGAGGGGTTTTACACTCGCTTTCAGAAAGCATATGAACTTCGCGACACGTCGCTCTACGGACCGCTTATCCATCCCGAATTTACATTTACTTTCCGTGATGACGATCGTAATGTAGACATCACCTGGGGTCGTTCGGAGGAGATGAGCAGTACCTACAACATGTTTTCCCTGAGCTATGACATCTCACTGCGGTGGAACAATATCACCCAGAAAATCATCCGGAACGAGGGTACCGACGCACAGGTAATTCGGCGTTTCAACCTATCTGTTGTAGACTCTCCGTCGGAAACCTACCGGTCCGACGGGTCGGCTAGCTTCCAGCTCACACGTCCGGATAGTACCGCCAACTGGCGGCTGGTCTCCTGGCGGGACGAATCTGATATCTGATTAAACTGATGTGCTACAGTCGAAATTTCAACCACAAGCACAATCACACGCTCACATGCAAGCGCCATCACATACAGTCACTGCCACCCAGACATAGCCACCTCAACCTCTGTCACCAAATCCAGTTAGCTCCATGAAAAACGTCGTAATCATTGATGCCGTCCGTACACCAATCGGGTCGTTCGGTGGCAAACTGAAATCCATGTCAGCTTCGGAATTGGGATCAGTCGTCATCGGAGAGCTCTATAAAAGAAACAGTTTGAATCCCGATCAGATCGATGAAGTGATCATGGGTAATGTATTGTCTGCCGGTGTCGGCCAGGCTCCTGCCAGACAGGCAACTTTGAAAGCCGGTCTCAAAAACACCACTCCCTGCACAACCGTCAACAAGGTTTGTGCTTCTGGCATGAAAGCGGTCATGTATGCCATGCAGCAGATAGCTAGCGGCGACACAGACATAATGGTCGCGGGTGGCATGGAGAGTATGAGTAACGTGCCGTATTATATTCCGAGCGCACGTTTTGGAGTAAAACTGGGACATACCGAGCTGCAGGACGGTATCATAAAAGACGGGCTGTGGGATGTCTATAACGATTTTCACATGGGAAAAGCTGCCGAATTATGCGCTGCAACACATGGAATAAGTCGCGCTGATCAGGACGAGTTCGCCACCACTTCTTACAAAAGAGCACAAAAAGCGCGTGATACAGGAGCATTTGCAGCGGAGATCACCACAGTAAAAGTCCGTGACCGGAAAGGCCAGGCCGATGTCATTGCTGCCGACGAAGAGCTGGACCGGGTGAATTTTGAGAAAATCCCACAACTTACACCGGTATTTGACATGGAGGGTACGGTGACAGCCGCCAACGCATCAACCATCAATGACGGTTCTGCCGCATTGCTGCTGATGAGCGAGGAGAAAGCGTCAGAGCTCGGGATCACACCGGTCGCCCGGCTGGTCAGTCAGTCCAGCGCCGCCCTTGCACCTGAGTGGTTTACGACAGCGCCCGCCGAAGCCATCCCCCGTGCACTCAACAGAGCTGGGAAAAAAATATCCGACATCGACCTTTTCGAAATCAACGAAGCATTCTCGGTGGTATCCCTTGTCAATAACAGGCTGCTGAAACTGGATCCCGAAAAAGTCAACGTTCACGGAGGTGCCGTCAGCATCGGTCACCCCATCGGATGTTCCGGCGCCCGAATCCTGGTTACCCTTGTACATGCCCTGCGCCGATATGACAAAACCTGGGGTTGCGCCGGAATCTGCAATGGCGGCGGCGGCGCTTCAGCCATGATTATTGAACGGTTGTCATAAATAACAGCTTCGATAGTAGCAATATCTTGCACAGTAAAGTGACAGAGCCCGAATGACTTCCTCATTGAAGGCGACACAGAGGTCCAAAATGTTTCATTAAGGAAATCTAAACATTGACATTAAAGGCTGACGAATGTAACTTCGTGGTAACCCCTCAATAAAATGATATTGCCTATTGTGTTAATGGTTACCAAATACAGGAGTTTTTAATTCCTCGCTACCTCGAGTTCTGACACTTTTACCAATGTGTCGACCGAAAATCAAACCGTGAGCAACTCCCAACCTTTAACTTGATTTCATTTTTTGTGTGACTCTTGCACAGTTCAACAAATGGCAATTTGTAAAACTTTCATAGCTTCTGTATCAGGATGCGTGATATTCCTGTTATCCGCTCACTCCGTTGTTGCCCAAGACGTTCGTATAGCCAACAAAACCGGGGAGTTTACAGATTACGAGTTTGTAAATGAGAATCTGAAAATCACGACACCCGAGTTCCTCATGGTACCTTACCGGGATGGAAATGCCCGATATCGTGTAATGGAACAGGATATCCGTCCAGTGACGGTCGACACCAGCCGCTACCATTATGCCGAACATCCCGAACGGTATCTCATAGCCGACCGATCGACACCACTCATCCAGACAGGCGAACCGGGTTACTCCCGCGGAGAGATAAAAGCTCCACTGACCATCCATGTGGCCCGTCAGAACGAATCCGGAAGCAAAACTTTTCAAGTACTACGCTATATGCGGATTCGGGTCTTCCATGATCCCCAAACACCCGAACTGCGCAAAGACGATCAGCTGTTTGCAGGACCCGTCGACAATCCGCTTGCTACCGGCGAATGGTTCAAAATTCCCGTCCCTGAAGACGACATCTATGAACTCGATTCCGATTATCTGGAATCACTGGGTCTCGATGTATCTTCCATCTACCCGCGAAATATTCAGATCTGGTCCACCGACGGGTATGAGCTGCCCCACCGGAACAGTACCCCCCGGCCCGAACTCACCCAGATCCCCATCCTGGTTCAGGGGGAATCCAACAACAACTTTGACAACAACGATCGCATCATATTCTTTGCGAACGGCCCCAACCGGGCCCGGTATAATCAACAATCAGACCAGTTTGAACACCGACTGCATCCTTATTCGAATACAAATTATGTCCTGCTGACGATCGGGTCAGAAGCCGGACTGCGCCTTGCAACCACTGCACCTGGTGGAGAACCCACCCGGGACGTGACCCGTTTCCGGGATTTTCGTTGGATGGAAGAAGATCTGGAAAAACCCGAACCGCGAATTAAATCAGGCTCACAATGGTTTGGACAGGGTTTTAATCCCCTCAGCTCTGCATCCCAGACCATATTAACCGACACCTTGACCGGCTTCCAGCAAGGGTCCGATGTCGAGGTCTGGCTTTCCATGGCTGCCCGAGCCACGACACAATCCCATTTCTCATTTGTGGTAAACGGCAGTAGTGCCATTCCAGATCTTTCGATCAACAGAATTAACAGCTTTACCCAGGCGACCGGCATCTCGGCCAATACTGCCCAGCAGCAATTTACCTTAGAGGGTTTCTCTCTGGCCAATGATATCATCACCATCAACGCCACTTTTCACAACCCGCAGAGTGCTTCGCGTGGATGGGTTGAGTGGATTCGTATCCGGGCCAACCGAACCCTCACTGCAAACAATAACCGCCTGCATTTTCATCCGCCTGAAGACGGTGACGGCAACCTGGTCCGGTATCATCTCGGTGGATTTGACTCCGAGCCGCTGGTCATGGATATAACTGATCCGGCCGCTCCGGTGCGTTTGGAAGTCAATACCTCGGGCAGCCAATACACCGTCGTCCACTCATCCGATCGCAACCGCCGCTTCTTCGCCCGGTCCGGTGCACGCAGGCCGTCGTCCGGTGAACCCATTCCCAATCAGGATATCCGAAATCCATCCGGCTACCCCGACTACGTTATCATTACCGCATCCGATTTTCTGGAAGAGGCGCAGCGACTGGCTGATTACCGGCAGGACCGAGACGGTCTGAACCCCATCATAGTCACTCAGTCACAGATTTTCAACGAATTCAACGGCGGCGTACCCGATTTTGTTGCGCTTCGGGACTATGTCAAGTTTCTCTACGACCGGGGAACAGCGGCTGGCCAGAATCGCCCCGAATACCTGCTGTTCTTCGGTGGCACGACCTACGACTACAAGGGAGTGATCAGAAATCCAAACATGCGGAACTATGTATTCACCTTTCAAAGTGAAGAATCCATCCATCGAGTCGACAGTTACGGAAGCGACGACTTTTTCGGATTCATGGGAGATGACGAGGGTTTGTGGCCGCGTATCGGTTCGCCATCCAACCCGATTAATTATCTGGATATCAGTATCGGACGGCTCCCCATCCAGACACCTGAGGACGCCCGACTTCTGGTAGATAAGATCAAATCCTATGAAGACCCGCGAAACCGGGGTGACTGGCAAAGTATCTTCACGTTTCTGGCTGATGATCACATCGCCGGAAGCAACAACGATCGGGACCTCCACATTTTAAATTCCGACGGCACCGCTGAGATGATAAATCTGGATAAAACCGGCATCAGACTGGAAAAAATCTATCAAATCTCTTATCCCTATGAAAATACCAGTGCCGGACAACGCGTTCCTCAGGCCACCCAGGCCATGATTAACCGCATCAACGACGGTACACTGATCTTCAATTTCTCTGGTCACGGCGCCGAACAGTTCCTGACCGACCAGCGGCTGTTCACGTCCGACGATATTCTCCGACTGAATAATCACAACAAGCTGAGTATCATGGTCACCGCTACCTGTTCTTTCGGCCGGTTCGACGATACCGAAGACAACTCCGGTGCTGAAAAAATGATACTGTATCCCGACGGTGGACTTATTGCAGCATTGACAACGACACGTGTCGTTTATACTTCCCCTGACTCCACAAGACTCAATTTCGGACTCAACATCGCCCTTACCCGTGAAATGACCCGGCGGGATGAAAACGGTCGTCCACAGCGGCTCGGCGATATCTTCCGAAGAACCAAACAAACCACTGTCGGATCGGATTTCAATTCACGGAAATTCATTCTGCTTGGTGATCCGGCCATGCGAATTGGACTCCCCGAATCGCAAATCGATATAACCCATATCAACGGGATGGAAGTCAGTCCGGACACCGTTTTCAATCTGCGAGCACTGGACCAGGTGTCCATCAGTGGTAATGTCATCCTTCATGATGGCAGTGTAAATACGTCATTTAATGGCGAAGCGAATGTCCGGGTCTTCGACGCCAGGCGTCTGGTCCGGTATCCCGATTTCGAATGGGTCACCGCCGGCAACTGTTACATTGATGACTGCGGGTATTTCGTGCAGACAGATGCGCTATTCAACGGACGTGTATCGGTTTCCGGTGGTGCTTTTCAAAGCCAGTTCATCATCCCGAAAGATGTCTCCTATTCGATCAATACCGGCCGCATACAGGCATACGCGAGGGAACGTGACCTGGATGCGTTGGGATCCAGCTCCGGTTTCCGCATTCAGGGTAGAAATCCCGATGCGGAAGATGACCAGCAGGGGCCTGAAATTGAGATCTATATGAATGACGAGATGTTTATTGACGGCGGTATTGTCAATGATTCACCGGAACTTATTGTACTGCTATCAGATAATTCGGGCATTAATACCACCGGAGCGGGCGTGGGACACGAGATTGTCGCCATCATCGAAAATCGCGATGACGTATCCAACCGAAGAACAATCGCCCTGAACGAGTTTTACCAAAGTGACCTGGACGATTTCACCAGTGGCCGCATCGAGTATCCTCTCAACGGGCTTGACGAAGGCCACTACAGACTCCGTATTCGCGCCTGGGATGTCTTCAACAACATGGGGGAAGCGCAAATCTCGTTTCAGGTACTGGACAGTCAGGATCTGCAGATCAGGAATATTTTTAATTATCCTAATCCGATGCATAACTTCACGAGTTTCGTGTTCGAACATAATCAGCCCGGAATTCCGATGGATATTAATATCAGGATTTATACGTTAAGTGGTAGGCCTATTACAACCATTCGGAGAGAGGACTTTATCTCCGCCGGAAATATGGTTCGTATTGATTGGCACGGCCGCGATGACGATCACCACCGGCTTGCTACGGGGACCTATCTGTATCATGTTCAGGTTCGCACAGAAACCGAACAAGGGCGGCAAACAAAAGACAAAATAGAACGACTTGTAATTTTACGATGATTTTTTTTACGTTATTTAACAGTACTCTCTAACTATAGCCATTGTAACCATGCTAAATACCAAGAATTGCAAATCTCTCATCGCTTTAGCTGTATTTCTACTTATTGCATCCGGTGCGTCTTATGCCCAGGTAGGAATCACTTCGGTTCCCTTTTTGCAGATCGAACCCGACTCACGAACCGCAGGTATGGGCAATTCCGGCGTTGCCATTGCCGATAATGCAACTGCCGTCTTCTGGAACCCGGCCGGCCTCGCCTTTCAGGAAGGCCACGAAGTCAGTATCACGCATGCCGACTGGCTCCCCAATTTCAATGTCGATATGTTTTATGACTACCTTGCCGGGCGATATTATGTGGAAGGAATTGGTACGATCGGCGGACATATCACCTTTCTGAACCTCGGTGAACAGGAACACAGAGATGCAGGTAACAATCTCATAGGTGAATTTTCCAGCTATGAAATTGCCGGCGGTTTCTCTTACGGATTCAAATTGAACGAAAATTTCGCAGTCGGAACCGGTATACGGTTTATATTCAGCAATCTCGTCCCTTCTGGTACTTTAGTCGAAGGTCAAACCGCTCGTAACGGTACCAGTGTCGGACTCGACCTCGGCACACTCTACCGTTCCAATCACTTTCTCGTCGCCAATCGCGAAGCGCAGATACGGGCAGGGCTGAACCTTTCCAACCTCGGACCATCCATTCAGTATACCGATGAAGCGCAAAAAGACCCGCTGCCGACTCTTTTGCGGGTCGGCTGGGCTTATAAAATGGATCTGGACCAGGACGGTTTCAATTCCATTACACTGAGCAATGATTTCTCCAAAATAATGGCCCGTTATGAAACAGATGAAGAAGGTGGTCCTGTTGCGATGAACCCACTTAAAGCGCTGGTCCGATCATGGGATACTATTTCACGACATGACGGCCAACAAACCGTGGAACTCCCCTTAAGTGAGCAGATCATGATTGGTGTTGGATTGGAATACTGGTACGACAATCTTTTTGCTCTTAGAACCGGGTATTTTTACGAGTCTCCCAATAACGGTAACCGGGAATTTCTGACTTTCGGTGCTGGTCTGCGTTATAATATATTCGGTGTCGACTTCAGCTATATATACACTCTCGAAGAGGAGCATCCGCTTGCCAACACCCTGCGGTTTACTGCCTCACTGAACTTCTGATACTCACTATTTATTCCGACACCGTTATTTTAACCGAATGCTTCATCATCTTAAGAGAAGCGGGTGCCTGATTCTGCTCCACTGGCTCCTGCTTCTCTCTGCAACAGCACAGACTGCTCCTCCTGCCGAAACGCCCCTGACTATTCCCCGTTTTTCTGCTGATGAAGTTCCCTCCGATGCACGCTCCCTGGGAACCGTGCGTATTTTGGCCGTTATGGTCGAATTTCAGGAAGATGACAACCGCTTCACAACCGGAAGTGGTACGTTTGACCTCCCTTTTCTCGATCGCGATGATATTATTATCGATCCCCTCCCGCATGATCATGGCTATTTTTATGCCCATCTCGAGTTCGCCAGAAATTATTTTGAAACCGTATCCGGCGGACAGCTTACCATTGAATACGATATCCTTCCCGACATCATTCAGCTCGAACAACCGATGAGCGCCTATTCCCCGCTTGGTGAGGAAGGAGATGAAAACTACAAACTGGCTCACCTTGCCCGTGATGCCTGGGAAAAAGCCGCCGATACAACAATTCCCGATCTGATCGACTACGACCCGGATCGTACCATGTTTATAATTTTTCATGCCGGATCCGGCAGGAATATCGAACTCATGGGCACCAGCCTGAATAAAACTCCCCAGGATATCCCATCCGTTTATCTCGGTACCAGTTCTCTGCAACGTCTGCTCGAACAGCCTGCATTCAATGGTTTTGACATCGGCGATCCCGGTATCCGTGTCACCAATACCGCTCTGCTGCCACAAACCCAGTCCCGGCCTGGAGAAGATTTCACCGGATCGGAATATGTTTTGCAACTCTCCATCAACGGGCTTCTGGCAGCCAATATCGGCAGTTTTCTCGGCCTTCCGGATCTTTTTAATACGGAAACCGGTGCTTCGGCGATCGGTCGATTCGGCCTTATGGACGGAGCCTCAATCTTCTCCTATCTCGGCTTATTCCCCCCCGAACCGTCTGCATGGGAAAAAATCCATCTCGGATGGGATAAACCGTTCGAGATAACCCTTGACACCGACGAACCCGTTCAGCTCCCCGCCGTATCCCTTCGTGAACCCAATAGTATCGCCCGTCACGCTATTTCGGCTGATGAGTATTTCCTGGTGGAGAACCGCCACCGCAACCCTTCCGGAAATCCATTGGAGGTCACCATTCGAACTCCCGACGGCCAATATGTCACCCGGCAGATCGATCCGGAAGATCAGCGATTTGATCCGTTCAACTATTCGGAATACGATGAGGTTCTCGAGCCCGGTGTCATCGTAAATGTCAGTAATTTTGACTGGAGTCTGCCCGGCGGCTATGATTCCGGTGAAGACGGGGATGCCGGCACAGATGACGACCGCCTGCTCAACGGGGGGATGCTGATCTGGCATATCGACGAGGCCGTCATAAGGAATAAAATTGGCGACAACCGTGTCAATGCCAACAGCGACCGCCGTGGGGTGCAGCTTGTGGAAGCCGACGGCGCCCGGGACATCGGCCGAACGCCCGCTCCGGGGCAGGATCGTTTCACCAACGGACATGCATTCGATTTTTGGTGGTCCGGCAACGACTTTATGGTAATCACCGCAACCGGAGATACCATTATTGTTTACGAAAACCGGTTTGGCCCGGACACCCAGCCACCCAACATCAGCAATAACGGCAGTATGTCATTTTTTGAATTTTATGATTTTTCCGATAATATACCGGAAGCCTTTTTTTATGCACGATCGGTCGCCGGAAGCTATGTGCGTCCGGTGAGCCCTTCTTTTCCCCGGCTTCCTGTAGCTGCCGGGTCAACCACAGCTGCCAGATTGTATCCGGTTGGACCGGAAATCCTGCAAGACGCCTCAGGCGAGCGTCATTTGCTGATTCCTTCAGCACGCGGGTTTTACTCGATCCCCCTGGATCGCACCGATTCCGAGCCTCAAGATGATACCGGGTATACATTTCTTGAGCAAATTTTCCCAGGCCCTCCGCTGATATATGGTAGACAAGTCATCGCCGGTCAGTTATTCCCGGTCGGTCCGACTGTACCCGGACCGGGTGATGAAGTGCACGTAAATACAGAACGTGCAAGTGCCGCCGGTGCCGTGTATAATACAACTTCAATGAGTGCTTCATCAGCATCCGATCCGGTACATACCACCGTTTACTCTGAAAATCAGGATATTGTTTCCTGGTCGATTGACAACGGTAACTGGTCCGAGCAGTGGCGCGTCAGTGATCAGCCAATCGGTCCCGGCCTGATCAGCATGGAAAACAGCACCACTATTCAGCTCGATCAGACACCGATTCGTATTCAAACCGATGGCAGTTTGTTGCCTGTGGGAAGCTATCCGATCCAGCGCAGCAGTGATGTCGACGGCCTGTCAGCAATAATCGAAGACGATCGGTTTGAGTTGTCAGACGGGTCATTTCATTTTGACCTGGACCAGGAGCAGCGCAGTTCAAGTCGAAAATACACCGGAAATCTGCGTTTTAGTGGTGAAAGCGGGCCATCTTTTTTCGTTGCTACCGATCGGAGGCTGCAGATTGTTGACCAAGCGGACGGGCAGGAGTGGGAAGTTCGAACTATTCATCAAGGGGGGGCAGTTTCGTGGCCATCTTTCGGTGACTGGTCCGGTGACAGTTCACTTGAAATTTTTTTCATAAACCATAACAAAAACAGAATATACGGATTTAACCGGGACGGTGCAGTCCTTGACCACTTTCCGATTCCTGCTCCCCGGGGCCGGATTTTACTCGGGTCCCCGTTACTTGCCGACGTCACCGGTGACGGTTATCTTGATCTGCTGACTGCCGCCAAAGACAGTTTGAGTATCACCATCCACGCATATGATCGTCATCACAACCGGGTCAACGGATTTCCGTTGATAGTTGGTAGCCGGTCTGGTGGCACTGATAACAGATCTGTTTCACCGGCACCGCTGCTCATCGCCGAGGGACGGCTGGTAGCTGTGACACCGGCCGGGGAAGTGCGAGTCTGGGAACTTCCGGAACTGGGTGAAGTCGCCTGGGGAAGAGTTTACGGATCTCAGGCCGGCAACAAAGTGGGCAAGGTTCTGGAGCAGGATCGTGCGGATCGAATTGAGTTCGGATTGCTGAAAAAGCAGGAGACCTACAACTGGCCTAATCCCGCCAATGACCACACCTTTATCCGTTTTGAGACATCCGAACCGGCACGAATCGATATCACAGTTATCAATCCCGGCGGGTCAACCGTCTTTGAAACACAAGCCGAGTCACGCGGGCGGCATCCCGAAGAAATCAGGCTGAACACATCTTCCTGGGGAAACGGAGTATATTTCGGGCGAATTCGTGCCCGAAACGGCAGCAACTCGGAAACCAAAATGATTAAAATTGTGATAACACACTGATGCATTCTGTTATGGCGGATTATATACGAGGTATAGCCGGCGGTTTCAACCTTATCCGTCGTTCGGCACCCGTGTGCACTGACCGGATTTGTGAATGCAGACGACCGGGACGGCATCTCACGCTCCTGCTGGCCGGATTGATATGGGTCCTCGCGGCACCCGGTTTGACTATTTTATCCGGGTTGTCTTCTATTGGCCCCGGCTTGACTTCATTATCCGGTTCGAAATCTATATCCGGCCTGACTACTGTCTCTGGTTTGTTTACCAGTCAGGATGCACAGGCTCAAAGAAATCCGGCATTCTATGACTATCCATACCATCATCTCGACTGGTACACCATTGAAAGCGACCATTTTTTTGTTCATTTCCAGGAAGGTAACAGTCGACCGGCGCAAGTCATCTCTCGTATCGCCGAGGAAATCTACGAACCGATTACCGATTTGTACGGACACGACCCGGATCACAAAGTCAGTATAGTGCTGATAGACCGGTTGGACTACTCCAACGGTGCGGCGTTTTTCTATGACAACAAAATCGAAATCTGGCTGCCGTCGCTAGATACCCCGCTTCGCGGCACCCACAACTGGCTGCGCAATGTTATCACGCATGAATTCGCCCATATCGTACAGCTGCAATCGTCAATGAAACGAAGCCGGCGCCGACCGGCCACCTATCTGCAGTGGCTCTCCTATGAAGATGTACGGCGCCCGGATGTCCTTTATGGCTTCCCCAACGGGATTATCTCCTACCCGTTTTTCGGTATTAGCATGCCGGCCTGGATGGCCGAAGGGACCGCACAGTACATGCGCGATGAACTTAACTACGATGACTGGGACAGCCACCGGGATATGCTGTTGAGAACACGAATTCTCGACGGCACCCACCTGAGCCTTGAAAAGATGGGAACCTTCAGCTCCAAAACCTCATTGGAGCGCGAACTGACTTATAACCAGGGTTTTGCCTTCACCCGGTATATTGCCGACCGGTTCGGGGAACAAAGCATCGCCGATATCACCCGTTCGTTCAGCCGGCGTGGAGTCTACGATGTGCGCAAAGCCATCAAGTTGGCAACCGGTGTGGATGGTGCCGAG
This sequence comes from Balneolales bacterium, assembly GCA_007131625.1. Taxonomy (GTDB): domain Bacteria; phylum Bacteroidota; class Rhodothermia; order Balneolales; family Natronogracilivirgulaceae; genus SLQC01. Next base: position 21,666 of record SLQC01000390.1, read on the forward strand.
GTGTATAATGACTGGATTTCCGAACTGCAAGAGCACTATGCCAAACTCTCGGAAGGTCGGATTAAAGACCCCGAAAACCGCACCTGGATAGAATCGGACGGTTTCTTCAATTTCCACCCTGCATTTGATCCTGACGGAAAAAAAATCGCCTATCTATCCAACAAAAGGACTGACGGCGCCATGGTATCTCTTTTTGTGCGGGATTTTGCCGGAGACTACAATGGCGACGGCGACACGGACAGCAGTGACGAAGGCAACGACGGCGAAGGTGACGGGAACGTCGAGGGCAGGGGGTATGACCGAGGAGGCGATATGTACGAAATATTCGAAACCCTCCTGCATGAAGTACCCTCTCAAAGCCACTCCTCCTCCCTTCGTTCAACCGGTTCGTCGACATCCCGGTATAGAGGGATTTCCCCCCAATCACAACTTCATGAGTACCCGCTTAACGGCCAACTCATGCGCAGGCTGGAAACATCTTTCAGCTACTCTCCCGATGGAAAAAAAATCGCCTACAGCAGAACCCGGCTAAATGCATATGGTGAACAGTACAGGGATTTGTATCTGTATGATACAGATGATGAAAACAGAGAACGGCTTACTTTCAGCGAACGCCTGCAGGATCCGGCATGGAGTCCCGACGGCAGTGTAATCGCCGCCGGCAAGATCGAAGACGGATCCGTTAATTTGTTTTTTTATCACATCGAACAGGACAGTCTGTATCGGATCACCGACTTTCAGCGGGGCGAACAAATATACCGTCCCGTCTGGCATCCCGACGGCAACACACTTTATTTCGCCTATGCAGATATCGCCCAGCGTGGTATTTACAAAATTTCTCTTGCAGACTTGCCGGAAGAGCCAAACACATCGAACACATCAGACAAACTTCATTCGTCAGGCAAACAAAACAGCTTGTTTACTCTGCCGCAGGGAGATATTGATATCCGGATGACGCCGGTTTTGACCGATGCCAAAACGGATAACCGTGACCCTGTTATCAGTGCAGACAGTCGCTGGCTCTACTTCAGTGCCGATCCCGACGGTGTATTTAACATTTACCGCAAGTCGCTCGACAGCCGTCAGATTCAGCAAGTCACCAATGTTGTCGGTGGTGCCTTCATGCCCTTTCCCCATCCGGAAAAAGATCAGTTGCTCTACTCCGAGTTTACGTCGGAAGGATATAAAATTGCACTTCTTGATCTTTCCGGAATGGATTTGACATACCTGCCTGCACGGGAAAATCCTGCAGGTGGCGCATTTTCGAAACTTTGGATGGTCTCACAAGACGCAAACTATTCACAAGACGGGAACTATTCACAGATCGCAAACTATTCACAAGCTGAAAAATATTCACAAGGCGAAACGGGATCTCTCCATGAATCTGATCCACGATTTGGGGCAGAATCACACAATGAAGCACCAATGAATATCGTCATGAACCGATCAGATTTGGGTGATGAACCCGGCAAGGCTTCTTTTATCCGCACGCTTAACCGTTTTGACGACAGTGACATCTCCCCGCTTTCCCGGGAAGCCACAGCTGTTGCCGACACCGGAGTATACCATTATCAGTTACCAACGCGCGGCTCCTCTCCTGACCGTCAGTTTTACCAATATAACGATCAGTTCACCACTTTCCAGTTTTATCCGGTTTTCCGATTTGACAACTACTCCCGAATTCGCGGCAGCAACACCACGCTGCTTACAGATGGCCACATGGAAGATCTCGGAGCCAATTTGTGGCGTGATTTCAAGCTCGGGACATATTTCTCCTCCCGGGAAATGCGCGAGCGGTTTTCGATTTTTGGTGGAGCACTGTTCGGACCCGGATCCCGGCCCAGCAACGGGGCCAGTAATTTTTTCAGTCCGGCGCGCCTTGTTAATCTTGACCGTGACCTCTTTTTCGAAGTGCAGTACTCCGGTTTGCCATTCATCAAACGCCACTGGTCGCCAACCATCTCCCTCGAGTTTTTCAACATCCGCCGAAATGTTCAAGACGGCCTGCAAATTGAAGAGTTCCCCTGCACGTCCTGTTTGCCTGACACCACATCGATCAACATCGCTTACAACATGTGGGAGGCTCAGGTTAATCTGATCAGCAAGGTCAATCGCTGGAGCCTGGTCGAGCTGGGATACTACTACAGCCCCTACCGCGTTTCCACGGAGTCCTTTTTTTCGAGGGAATTCCAGCAAGAGGTCTCGGGTTCCACTTCCCGATACTACATTGGATCCACCTGGAACGCCGCCTGGTCATTTGACCTTTCACTGCCGGATCGCCACAGTGACATCGCTCCGATCGGCTGGCGAGGCCTCATTCGTTACCGGTATGAGCCGAGTGAGCTGCTGGATTCGTACGACGTTCGCGATGGCACCCTGATACCGATTTACAACGAGTTCGACAACCACTCATTTGAATTTGACTTACGAATGGGTTTTGATCTGTGGGATCAGCGATTCAATATACGATCCCGTTTTTTCAGCTACCTGGATGGTCCCGATGAATTTTTCTACCTGGATTATATCGGTGGTATGATCGGAATGCGCAGTTACCCCTATTTTGCTCTGGGTGGAACTACCACCGCCTATTCGCAATTGTCCTGGTTTATCCCGCTGAAAACCGACATTTATCGCCAGATGGGACGGGTTACACTCGACAAAATTTTTCTGAGACTGTTTACGGAAGCCGGTAACGGCTGGGGAGGTCCACTCGATATCGACAACTCCATAAAAACCGGAGTCGGTGCCGAGTTGCGGGTAGGAATGAACTCTTACTACTTGTTCCCCACCAGTTTCTTTATCAGTGGAGCTTATGGTTTTGATTCCTATGATATACAGCTTCCTGATGCGTTTATAACAGAGACAGCGACCGGCAGGGTCGGCTACGGCAATCAGGTATTAATAAATTTCGGTATTTTATTTGATTTCGAGTTCTAATCGCATGCTTAAATCCACAAATGGTACTACGAATGTCAACGAACCGGCTTATGCTCATCACACTTCGTTCCTTGCTGCTTTTTCTGTTTTTTCCGGTAATTTTGCTGATTCCGATGATCTTGCTGATTCCGCCGGCGGCAAATGCAAGAGATGTACCGGATAATAAAAGCAGTGATTCCTCAACGCAATTGCGTCTGCTGCCACCGCGTCACAGCCCCCGGCTTGTCACGCTTGAGGAATTGGATCAACATGAGGGAAGATTCAACCTGATGAACACCATCGGTAACTCACCCGGCTATGCTTTTCTGGCATCGGCATTGCTTCCCGGTCTCGGACAGGCTGCCAACAATCAATGGTGGAAAACCGCGTTTTTTGTCGCTGTGGAGGCATCAGCCATCGGAGTTTATATCCATCGTGAAAACAGGGGGCGCGATGGCGAGCGGCACTACCAGAATTACGGAGATGAACACTGGAGTGTTGTGCAGTATGCACAGTATATAGTGGATCATCACGGACATCAGCACGGATACGACTTTCGCGAACTATTGACCAAAGAAGGGCGTCAGCAGTATGATGCAAACGGGTATATTAACCCCGCATTTGACACCGAACAAGATTGGCCGGTTATCAATCCCGAATTTCTTCGCAAAGCGGAACGCAACAGTCAGCATAATAGCGGCGTAACCTTTTCCCACGATATTCAACAATACGGATCTCAGCAATATTATGAATTGATGAGTAAATATTACCAGTTCGGGCCCGGATGGCGAATGTGGGACGGGAACCGGCACAGTGTAGACAACCAGATCATGCCCGACGACTTTTTGTATCATGCCCAGGTCGGATTTGACTTCAACGACGATTTAAGCCTCGCCCGAAATATGCTGACCCTCATCATCGCCAATCATTTTGTGGCCGCTTTCGACGCCTATTTCACCCAGCATCTTCGGGAAGCCCGTATGAAACCTACCG
>SLQC01000046.1 GCA_007131625.1 Balneolales bacterium
GATAAGACGGCAATAAACGTGGCGAACAGAATGAGATACTTGACAATTTTGGCGATTAGCGGAGTCAGCGTCTGATCCATCCGCTTGGATTCCATACATAATTTAAAAACCCGATTGCTCAACCATCCGGCCACCAGCCAACCGACCACCAAAATGACTATAGCACCTATAATATTTAATACGTATGGAATCACATGGTTGGCAATTATTTCGGTAATTTCTTCCATATCTGAGTCAAGCCCCATAATTTAAGCCTCTGTTTAATCAGGGCTTCCGTAAAGAGGCCCTAAAATGCTGTATAGTACAATAAAATAGTTAACTTATATTGTTTTTATTTTACAGGGTTATATGAATATTCCAAATAACAGATTGCATATGCATTCCGTATACTTCACAGTACAAAGCAGAACTTGGGGCTTTTTCTTTTCATTATCAAATTAAGATAAATCCGGTCAATTGCTGAATTCAACGCGTCCATCCGGGGTAGAGGAAAACATTTGTTGCGTAATTGAATGCCTATTGAAACTTAATCAGCTATAGCACAAAATGGCGACACGACTGTTCTTCCAGCTTTGCGAACTTATGTCGTAACAACCTTGTGTTTTTTAAAAAAATCCGGGTCAATATTGACGCCAAGACCCGGTCCCGTTGGAACCTTTATGGCACCATTATCGTCAACTGTCAAACTCGAAGTCGGACATTCCATGGGTAAGTTATCATTAAATCCTTTAAACTCGTGATATGGTGCTGCATTCGAAAGAGCCGAAACAAAATGCATCATATACAGGTAACCCAACCCTGCACCAGAGATATGAGGTTGACACAGTTTGCCTACCGCTTCGGCCATCCGGGCAACTTTTATAGACGGGATCAAACCTCCAAAGTAAAACTGATCGGGTTGAAAAACCTGTAAGGCGTCATTTTTAACCATCCACCGAAAATTCCACATTGCCGGCTCCTGCTCTCCTCCGGCAACAAACATTTGAAGCGCATCGGCGACTTGCTTTGTCTCCAAATAGTGATCAAATGGGACCGGTTCTTCAAAATAATCGAAGTTGTATTCTTCCATTAACTTACCAATCCTGATCGCTTCATCGACAGAATAACCGCCATTTGCATCGGCATAAATCGCAAAGTCGTCCCCAAATCTTTTTCCCACAAGAGGAATAAGCTTCTCGCTGCGCCCGGGAGGATCATCAGAATCATACATTCGACCTGCAACTTTAAACTTTAAAGCCTTGACTCTCGTCTCTTCCACCCGTTGTTCAATCCGTGCCAACGATTCTTCGGCGCTCCTGCCCCTGTTGTTGTTGGCTTGATAAATGGCAACGTGCGTATTATGAATATCACCAATTAATTCACCCATTGGCTTTTCAGCAATCTGACCCAGCATATCCAGAATAGCCATCTCCATGGTAGCAACAGGGACCCATAGAGCCAAGCTTTGCAGTTTGTAATTGCTTTGGTAAACATATACTTCTTTAAGCAGCTGATCGAGTTGGGTGGCATCTTTACCAATAAAAAAAGGTTGTATACGATTCACAAAGATTGGATACAAATGAACCAACTGCGTAGAATTACTCACACAAATTCCCTCGGCACCGTCACGGGAAACTACTCTGCAAAGCATACTATTCCCATACTGAAGCAGCGACACATGGTCTATGATAACCGGGTCTGGAAACAGATTCTTTTTGAGAACAGGCCGGGACAGTATCTCGTCGAGTTGGTCATACGTAATACCGTTTTCATTTGCATCAGCAGGTGTGCAGGAGTTGAATAGAAAAGAACTTCCCAACGCCCCCATGGTTGCTGTTTTAAAGAAATTTCTTCTTGTGGATTTCATCTGTTTATTTTTTTATTTCTAAGGACAGATGTAATGTCCATGACGAAAATAATCATGCTCCTGTGTGACGGATAGCCGTGATGGGTATATCGCTTACGCGTTTCACTGAGCATGTGTTTATAAAATTTAAATTATACAATCACATATGGTCGATTTGCATGCCTGGATTTTCGAATGTCCCATATCAAACATTGCATATAATCCACACACCTCCAAAGTCAAATCGCAAATTGAGTCTTTTCCAAGCTTTTGTCAACTACAATTAAATTCGGCCAATAGCTGGATGTAACATTCACCGGTGCTATGTGCGCAACTTTCTTTAGAAGGCCTGAATGCAGATTTCGTCTGATGACTTATGCATGCATAAGATCTGCCGGACAAAAAAAGGGGAGAATGTTGCTAATCCACCCCTTTTAAAGTGCACTTCTGCAGCTTATTACAACTGCATTGCTATTACCGGCTGCAAATGCATCACATCAGGCAACTTAAGATACATTACTCCGGACTATTGCAAGTGGCTTCGCAGCATCCAGGCCACTTTGGAGTGACGCCTGATGCGTTCAGTCACAAGATCAAGCGACGCTTCATCACCTGCCTCTTCACAAGCCGGCAACGCTTTGCGTGCCGTCCGAATAATCAACTCGTTGGACTCCTGGAGACGCTGTACCATTGTCCGGTCATCCGGTACGGAATCCTCCTCAGTGATCCCGGACAATTTGGAATACTCCTTAAATGAGCCCGGTGCAAAATGCCCGAGTGCACGAATCTGTTCGGCAATAACATCAATCGCTTCTGCGAGCTCGGTGTACTGCTCTTCAAACAGTTCGTGAAGCGGCTGGAAATTCATGCCTGTCACATTCCAGTGATAATTGTGTGTTTTGAGATAAAGCATATACGTGTCAGCCAGTAAATGACCCAGCGCTTTGGCAATAGTTTCACGTTGTTGGTCAGACAGGCCGATATTAATGTTTGCATCGGTTTTTTCTAATACGGTACTCATAATAATCACCTCATGATTTTATTTCCTCAATAACTTGATAACTGTTTAACGCAGACGAAATTCAATTCGTTCTGCCGGCTTTTTTGTAATAGACGATCAACCGCTTCATGTCTTTGGGCATGGTTGCGGACAAACCCACGATTACTCCGGTTAAAGGGTGATGAAATTCCAGCCGGGACGCATGCAATGCCTGACGATTGATAAGTTTCTCCTCCTGCTCTAAAACCGCATAATGCCGGTCTCCAACCGTTGGATGTCCGACCTCCGCGAGTTGTACCCTGATCTGGTTTTTCAGTCCTGTATCCAGGGCTATTTCCAGCAGACTTGTTCCTCTGTATTGTTCCACAACCCGGAATAACATCCGGGCTCGTGTTCCTTCGGGATCACCCTCCGGAACCACCACATTGCGAAAACCCTCCTTAACTCGTTTCAAATAGTGAACCAGCTCCCTTTCCGGAGGATCGGGGACACCGCGAACCAGCGCCAGATAAATTCTGGCCGGCTCGTGGTTGCGAAACTGTTCAATCAGTCGGTTCCGTGCCTTGAGATTCTTTGCAAAAAGGACAACGCCGCTCGTGTACCGGTCGATGCGGTGAACCGTTAGTGCATATTTATTGCGAGATGAAAGGTACTCGTCAAGACAGTACTTCAGATTCGCCGACTTCATTCCGGAGATGGGGACAGTCAGTATCCCAGCCGGTTTATTGACTGCTATAAGATGTTCATCCTCATAGATCACTTCGGCACGAGTCCTCGCATTCAATTTGACATATCGCTTACTTTTATTCATCATTTCTGTTCGTTAGTGATGTCCGGCAGTTTCCAGTTTCTGAAGAAATTCCCGGCTTTCCTGATCATCCGGGTATTTAGCGATACAGTTAATCATCACCAGTTTAGCCTCGTTTATTCTGTTCATGTGGATCAGCACTGCGGCCTGGTTGCGCAGGATGACCGGAGTTTCCCCACCGTATTTCATACTGGTTTTTATCACTTCTTCGGCGTCATCAAATTTTCGCTGTGCCACCAGTGTGTCAAACAGTTCATTGAGAATTCCGACATGATCGGGTCACCGGGAGAGGGCGTTGCGGTAGGATATTTCCGCTTGTTTCCAGTACCCGAGCAGACTGCAAACCGATCCCATCATAAAACGGGTAAATGTAAGATCGTCACCTGAGGTCTGCTCCAGATAGTCGACCAGTTCATCCCCGATAGCTCGCAACCGTTGCAGTGATGCGTGCATCGCCCGATCGTCCTTGACTGTTTCTGCAGCTTCTATATGCTCTGACAGATCCACAATCTCCTCGGACAACTGAAGGAGCTTTTTTTTAGCAGGAGAGGAATGGTCGCTTCTCATGGAAGTACCTTGCGATGGTCTGGCCCCGGTAATCCGTTCGCCTTAATGCCGAATCAAATATTCAAATCCACATAATGCACATTTCGCAGAATCTGGACAGCATTATTATCTTTTTCCTGCATTACCCGATGTTCCAGATTGGTGATCAATCCGGGGCGTGCGTCTTCAAAAGCTTCAAATTTCGCCTTTTCAGGTGAAGTTGTACGAATCAGAACGAAGATCTCATCCGCACGGATAACACTGTAAAGGCCGTCATCATTGAAAGCGTGAGACCTAAGTTCTTCGTATTTATTAAACAATTCCGAAAAAGCGCTGTTGCTTTCCGCTTTTTCCAAAATTTCAACGTCTTTTGGCCCCTCGGCACTTAGCGGAATGCGACAGAGGTAATAAAATTTATCCTGGTAGAGCATAGTCGGTTTCTGAGGTATATTTTATGAGTTAATGCGATATCTACTATAACGTAACAACATACGAAAATACCGGATAAAATTCGTCATTCGGTCTGTTCCAACCATCGAATCAATATCTCGAAGACCCGCTCTATATCCACCAAAAATACCGATTCGTTTTTCTGGTGATATGGAAAAATTGCAGGCTCAATTGCCAGAGACGGTATTCCCAGCCGTTTGTCACGGTTCATCTCAACCCCATAATGGAGATAATCGTTGGTGTTGTTGGACAAAATAATTTCCGGATCCAAAGTCAGAAACTCCTTTCGAATACGCTCGGTCTGTTTATTCTCCTTCTCGCCCGGCATTTGGCCGGTAAACTGCCAGTGTGCACTATAAAGCGCCAAACCATTTTTTCCCTGGAAGAGTGGTGTTGTGTCCACTGTGATGACGGCCGATGGTATCATCTTATTTTTCAACAGAAAGTGCGAGATCCGTTCCGCTCCCATGCCGTGCCAGTATCCACTGCCGCCATTTTTCAGCAGATGGGGATGGTGTTTCAGGCCGAAACTCTCCTCCATTTCTGAAAACAGGAGTATAAGCGGTGGGAAATGGAAGCGATGACTGACTCGCGCAAGGGCTATACAGATGGCAAGTCCGACGGCATCGTCCAGCTGTCCCGTCACCCGATTACTCTCCTGGCGGTAAGGAAGAAGTGGAGGTGGATTGCTTCCGAAATGGTTGATTTTATCAAGATGTGACGAAAGTGCAACAGGGCGGCGGTTTGGATTCCCCGGCACCGAAACTATCAGATTGTTTTCGGGTACGGTGTGCCATTCAGCATCAGTAACCGGTTCCAGTAACGCTTTTACAGCCGGATGAAGGTGTTCCTCATAAGAGGAAAAAGAAGGAATGACTGCAATATTCCGTAATATAGATAACAACTGCTCCATAGTTCAAAGGTACATATTGCCCCGGAAACATGCTTTCCGGAACCGGGATAACCGTGTAATCAGATCGGGGCAAAATAGATGACCTATCCAGACGTTTTGCATCCTTTAACAATGATATCTTGCATATCTTCAACAGTGGACGTATTTTCGAATCTCAAATGTGTGGTCAGTGCATTCATTAAATTTAAATATCAGTACTTAATAAAATGGATATAGATACCCGAAACAGGCTTATCAGCGGCTTCCTAGCTGTAGTAATTATTGGTCTTGCCTGGCTGTTATACGACTCTATTGTTAGTCCCTATCAGCAAGTTTTGGATCAAAGAGAAGTAACCGATCAGGTGCGTCACAGAATGACCGTAGTTCGTGATGCTCTTGTCGAGCACCAACGCAGAAACAGCGCCTTTCCCGAATCACTCGACGATCTGGTGGAGTGGCTCAAGACGGATGAGGATATGGCAACCGTAGGCGATTCGCTATTTGCATTCCGTCCTCCGGCCACCTATGACCCCGACTCCATCCCCTATTCACCCCGGACCGGTAACCGTTTTGTATATGCTTTGAATGACACACTCAGGCCCAATATCTATCTGCTCGAAGATCCGGACTCTGACGATGCCATCGGTTCCCTTGAACGTACGACTTTGCTGAACGCCACCAACTGGAACTAATCCGAACGTCATGCCGGTACCGGATGCACGACTTGGAGTAATTACTGACGCGAACAAGTTATTTTATGCCGTATCCCTGCCGGGTGAGACCGGGGCTGTAAAAAGAATCGGTTCCATTGACTTTTCATTCGATCTGACAGACTCGATTGCATCACGTGATCCGGATACTTTTCCCGGAATCTGCGATACTCTGAAAAAACTCATCCATGAATACGAGATAGTCGATGTCCGGATGGTAATTCCTCCCTTTTTTGAGTGTTGGAGCATCATTCCAAAATCGGTATATGATGATGAAGAGGAGCGTTCGGTGCATATGAACATTTTGATGCAGGGTACCGATATCCGGGAAACTCAGCCGCTCTGGCATCCACTGAGTAATCGCGATTTCAAGTTGCTTGTGATCAGGCGAAATGAGCATATCGATTCATTTGTATCACTGATGAACGATCTGCCGGAAGGGAAACTGTACTCTGACTTTGAAATCGGACTTTGCTGGATGAATCACAGTCAATTCCACGGTTCTTTCCTGACCGTATCCTCGTATAATGGCATCCTCAGCATCTCTTCGTTCCTGCTTGGTAAATTACGTGCGGCCACCTATATCAAGTACGACGATATCAATGACCTTCCCTATTTTTGGCTTCAGTATGCTTCACACCTTCCCTGGATGCAGGGAATTCATGATCATATCATGGTTTACGGAGACCATACCGGTCGGATTATAGAAAATCTCAAAGACTATTGGGATGAATCCACCGATATCATGATTATGAACACCCTGGAGAAAATGAAACTGGCGGCTGATGAGGATTCGTTCAGTTTTCCGCTGGAACGCGCTTTCCCTGCTGTAATGCTATCTGTATCTGATCCATGCGTATCATAACCGGTACATTAAAAGGAAGAAAGCTGACCACGCCTGCCGGAGCCGATATAAGGCCTACATCTGACCGGGCCAAAGAAAGCATTTTTTCCATTATCGATGTTCGGAAACACATCTCCGGAAGTATTGTGCTGGACCTTTTCGCCGGATCCGGGAATCTCGGTTTTGAAGCGATATCGCGGGGTGCCGATCAAGTCGTCTATGTTGAGTCTTCCCGTGTTGCTGTCGATCACATTGATAAAACTGCCCGTGAGTTCAGGGTTGATGGCAAAATGTACGGTATCTGCATATTGGTGGAGCAGTATTTGAAGGGTCCGGCCCGGCCATTTGACCTTGTTTTTGCCGATCCGCCCTATGAATATGAGCATCTGACAGTTCTACCTGATATTATCTTGCAGAACAACTGGTTGAAAGAAGACGGATGGCTTATTCTGGAGCATGACAAACGGCACTCTTTTGTCACACACCCTCATTGTGTCTATGCCAGGCCTTACGGAAGAACCATTGTCACCATTTTCAGCCGGACACCGGCGCCGGATTCCGATACGGATATCCGGAATTCCTGAGTGTTTCTCGTGATTTTCGTATTTTCCTCTGTCTGAATTTTCTGATTCATAATGTCACATGGAACATCCATGTAATAATCATGCACCTGTACGTCAGAGATTTCGGGCATGGGTGTTTCATACTTGTTGCCTATGTTCCGAAAAGAATCATCTTTTAAAATACTAATACCTTACCAGATAAGAGGATCTTATTGTGGAAGTAATGTATCCCGGATCGTTTGATCCATTCACATACGGACATCTTGATATCTTGGATCGGGCGACAAACCTGTTCGAAAAAGTCTATATTACGATTGCCGTAAACACAAGAAAAAACGCAATTTTTTCTCCCGATGAACGAATAACACTGATTCGGGAGAGCATCAGCATCAAACCCTGGTCGGATAAAGTGGAGATTCACCAGTTTACCGGTCTGCTGGTAGATTATGCCCGTAAAAACCAGGTCAAGACACTTATCCGGGGAGTCCGGCAATTTTCCGATTACGAATATGAGTTCCGTATGGCACTCATGAACCGCAAGCTGGGC
>SLQC01000091.1 GCA_007131625.1 Balneolales bacterium
CTTATTTTTCTCGCAGCGATTTTTCTCGTTTTTTACCTCTTTATCATCCGTCCTCAGTCAAAAAAGCAGAAGGAAATTCAGGGCAAGGTTTCGGAAATGAAAAAGGGTGATAAAGTCGTTACATCAGGAGGAATGGTAGGGATCGTCTCTTCCATTGAAGACGATGCGATCATGCTTGAAGTGGACAAAGATGTCAAAGTCAAACTGCTCAAGAATGCGATCGTAGACGTCAACCCTCAAAAATAACCATTTTTTACTGTCCGGGATTACCGACAACAAATCACCTCTTAGATGCTCCCGGCAGAAACCGCGTATGTCGCAGAAAAAAGATTATCCGTTTGATACGATCGAATCGGCCGTTGAAAATATTAAGGCCGGCAAGATGGTGATTGTTGTCGATGATGAAGATCGCGAGAACGAGGGCGATTTTGTGATGGCGGCCGAAAAGGTCACAGCGGAACACATCAATATGATGATCACCTATGGCCGCGGCCTGGTCTGTGTACCGGTCACCCGTGAGCGTAGCTATGATCTGAATCTCGAGCCAATGGTGGTCAACAACAGCGATGCCATGGGTACCGCCTTTACCGTGTCTGTCGACTATCATCCTGAAACAACCACGGGTATCTCTGCCGCCGATCGCGCCAGAACCATTCAGGCCCTGCTTCACCCTGCCTCAAAACCCGGAGATTTTCGTCGTCCGGGACATGTTTTCCCGCTTATCAGCAGGGAAGGTGGCGTTCTTCGCCGGGCCGGACATACCGAGGCGGCTATCGATCTCGCCAAGCTGGCCGGATGTAAACCCGGCGGTGTGATTTGTGAAATAATGAACGACGACGGCACCATGGCGCGTCTCGACGACCTGATCAAAGTTGCCAGAAAATTCAAATTGAAACTGATTACGATCAAGGAACTCATCAGTTACCGGATGAAGCATGAAAGTCTCATCAGGGAAGCTATCACCGTCGAAATGCCCACCATTTATGGAGATTTTCGACTCCACGCATTTGAAGAAAAATTGACCGGAGGAGTTCATCTCGCTTTGGTAAAAGGTTCCTGGGAAGAAACGGAACCAGTACTTGTAAGAGTCCACTCGCTCTGCATGACCGGTGATGTGTTCGGTTCCAAACGGTGCGATTGCGGAGAACAGCTTCATACCGCGCTGAGGATGGTCGAGGAAGCAGGTGCCGGAGTGGTGCTCTATATGAATCAGGAAGGAAGGGGAATCGGATTGATCAACAAACTTCGAGCTTACAAGCTTCAGGAAGAGGGTATGGATACTATTGAAGCCAATGAAGCGCTCGGTTTTAAATCTGACTTGCGCGATTATGGTGTCGGTGCACAGATTCTGCGCTCAATTGGTATCCGGAAAATGCGGCTGATAACCAACAATCCCGCCAAACGTGTTGGTCTCGTGGGGTACGGCCTTGAAATCTACGAAAGAGTTCCTATAGAGACAGAATCGCATCCCGAAAATCTCCGCTATCTGCAAACAAAGCGTGACCGGATGGGACACGATTTGAAAAATATCGATCCTCACGATCAGTTGGATATCCTGAAAAGTATCCTGCATTGACCGGTCAGCGAAGCATCTCCTCCAGCCCTTTCCAGGCAAGATCCACACAATCAATTCGCATTGGGAATTTCTTGATCTCTCCAAGTGCCCTGATGTCCGGGTTTGCCGGTTCAGGTCCACTTTGATCTCGCAGCCAGCTGCGTATGAGAGCGATCTCCATTTTTAAATCGTTGATCGGCCGGCCCTGAATATTTCGGCAGGCGATGGAAGCCGATACCCGACAGTAGAAACACCCCTCTCCCATATGACTAATCTCCTGCAACATATCTCCCGAAATCCGTGCCGTAAATGACAGTTTGTCGCCACATTTCCGGTTTATTACCTCATGTGCAAGATCCGGACCGGTTATAACCCCTTTATGGCGAGGGTTCTTATAGTGGTCTATCAGGATGTTCATGTCGAAATGCCCCCACATCATCTACCCCGGATTCGGATTCCGGTCTGTTAGCACCGGTCTTCTGAATGTGAGTGGTGTATTCGGGCATCAGTTTCTTGTAGAAAACGATCAGCGTGACTATTGCGACACTTATGGCGCTGTCTGCTACATTAAAGATATAGGGAAAGACATCAAAGCTTCCTAATTGGAGCTTGAAATGGATAAAATCGACCACGTGTCCGTCAAGAACACCGCCGTATCCGCCAATTCGTGCCATAAAGATCCTGTCAGTGATATTTCCCAATGCGCCCCCGATGATTAGTCCCATGCAAATCATAAATCCGATATTAGCGGATTTCATGGTTCGCCAGATATAGATCAGAATCAGAAAGGTAGCGAGGATGGCGATCAGGCTGATGATCCAGGTATCGGTCCAGTTGATACCCATGGCCATGCCGGGATTTTTAGTAAAATTGAAGGCAAGCCACCCGTCAATGAGGGTATATTGATGCAAGTCCGGTGTCGTCCGTATCCAGTACTTCGTCAGCTGGTCGAGAATCAGAATGGTCAGTGCGACCGATCCGAAAACAATTAATTTCTTTCCGTTTTGATACAAATCGTTTAACGCCGTTTCAGTTTCGCTTCAATGCTGATCTGGGTGTGAGGAACCGCTTCAAGCCGACCTTTGGAAATCTTTTTGCCGGTTACCTTGCAAACACCATATGATTTGTTATTAATGCGTTCCACAGCATCGTCCAGATATTTGATGAACTTTTTGGTTCGGTTGAACAGCATATACGTTTTTTCCCTTTCCTGAGCATCCGAACCGGCGTCTGCCATATGGAAAGAATATGCAGATTCATCCGATGAATTCTCCGTGCTCTCCTTCAGGGCATCCATCAGCAGATTCAGATCCCGCTCAGCATCCTCCCGTTTTTTTAATATGATACCACGAAAGTACTCGAGTTCCTCGTCGCTGAATGGAGAAATGCGTTCTCCGTTATCTTTAGTTTCCTTGCTCATAACTGCAGCTGATTAAAAGTTGGTATTTCTTTGAATCGCAATGGTACAGGATCTTCCGTCAATTTCCCATTGCTTGGTGAAATCTGATTCACCAGCCGGGCCAAATACAATATCCTCAGCCAGTGTCTCGCTTTTTACATATTCTTTCATTGATTGAACGGAAGCTGTTACTTCTTTATCACCGTCCAGATGTACTTTAATACGATCCGTAAGTTCATAATTCACTTCTTTACGCATATTTTGAACTCGATTCACAATTTCTCGGGCAATTCCTTCCCGCATTAACGTTTCATCAAGCTCTGTATCAAGAGCAACGGTGACACTATTTTCCGACTCCACGGACCAACCTTCCAGCCCATGCCGCGTGATGTCCACATCTTCCGTTTTCAGAGTAACAGGCTCGCCATCCCCTGGATCAACGACCCATGTACCTTCGTTTTCAAATTCTGTAATTTCTGTGGTTGTCAGCTTCTGAATTGCCGCTGCAACCGGTTTCATACGTTTACCCAGTTTTTTCCCAAGTGACGGGTAATTCGGTTTTGCGCTTTTCTGAACGATGCCGGAATCATCGTCAACATACTCAATGCGTTTAACGTTTACCTCATCTAATATAATATCTTTTACAGAATCAATTGCCAATCGTTGTGCTTCGCTTCCGGCAGGAACAATCAGCCGTTTGAGCGGCTGGCGGACATTCACCCCGATTTTGTTGCGTATGCGAAGCACGATGGATGATATGGTTCGTGCCAGGTTTATGCGATACACCAGTTCACGATCAATCGCGGTCTCTTCGACGGTCGGATAAAACGTAAGGTGTACCGACTCTTCTTCAAATTCGGTGACCGTATTCAGATTCCTGTACAGCCATTCACTGGTATACGGTGCAATGGGACTTGAGAGTTTAGCCAGGGTTACCAGGCAATCATAAAGTGTCTGATATGCGGCTGTTTTGTCCAAACTTTTGCCCTCTCGCCAAAATCGGCGCCGACTGCGGCGTACATACCAGTTGCTCAGATCATCGGCAAATCGCTCAACCTCGCGGGCAGCACGGGTCGGCTCATAATCATCCATGAAGATATCCACCTTTTTGATAGTGGTGAACTGCCGTGAAATAATCCAGCGATCCATTTCGGTCCGGTCGGAATAGGGAATCGGCACACCCGAATAGGTCCATTGATCGATATTGGCATACATCGCCAGAAAGGAGTAGGTGCTGACCAGCGTATTGAAAAACTTTCGCTGCACCTCCTGGAGCCCTTCTTCGCTGAATTTCAGATTGTCCCAGGGCGATGAGTTGCTCATCATATACCAGCGGGTTGTATCCGCTCCGTATTTGCTGATAATTTCGAAAGGATCTACCGTATTGCCTTTCGATTTGCTCATTTTTTCGCCTTTCGCATCCAGCACAAGGCCATTTGAAACAACATTTTTATAAGCCGGAGAATCAAACAGTATGGTTGCTATTGCGTGAAGTGTATAAAACCATCCCCGGGTCTGATCCACTCCTTCAGCGATAAAATCGGCAGGAAAATTTTCTTTAAACTCCGCTTTATTTTCAAAAGGGTAGTGGTGTTGTGCAAATGGCATCGCACCGGAATCGAACCAGACATCAAGCAGATCCGGAATCCGCCGCATCGTTCCACCGTCGGAGGCTTTCCAGGTTATTTCGTCGATATATGGAAGATGCAGGTCGATTTCCTGGTCCTCTTTAATCCCACCTTTCTTCTTCAATTCCTCAATGCTGCCGATACATTCGATTTCATCCGGGTTTTTGTCGTTTACCCAAATCGGCAGCGGTGTGCCCCAGAATCGTTGTCGCGAGATAGCCCAGTCAACATTATTTTCAAGCCAGGTGCCGAACCGTCCGGTTCCAGTCCCCGGCGGTTTCCAGTTGATGGTTTCATTGATTGCCACCATCCGATCCCGGATCTGGGTAGTTTTGATGAACCATGATTCGACAGGGTACGACATCAGAGGGGTGCCTTTCCGCCAGTCGTGCGGATAATTATGAAGACAGGTTTCATGGCGATACATCAGACCACGTTCCCTGAGATCACGTGCGATACCCTTATCGGCATCCTTGAACCATTGTCCCGCATAATCTTCGACGACCGGTTCAAAGCAACCTTCCCGGTTTATGGGATTGAACACCGGAATTGCTTCCCGGCGACAGATGTCGTAATCATCAGCACCAAATGCCGGTGCAATATGCACAATACCGGTACCTTCCTCCAAGGTCACGAATTCGGCAGGTATCAAACGCCACGCCTGATCACGTGAAATTTCTTTTTGTGCATAACGGAACATCGGTTCGTAGGTGCGGCCAATCAGGTCGGCTCCCCGAAATTCCTGCACAATTTCGTATCCGTCGCCAAGAACCTTATGGACCAGACCCTTGGCCAAATAGTAAAAAACCTCATTCTCATTGTTGTCTTCGTGCACGCGAACTTTTACATATTCAAGCGTTGGATGCACCGCCAGCGCCATATTGGAGATTAGCGTCCAGGGTGTGGTGGTCCAGGCCATGAAATAGCTATTTTCTTCGCCGTCTACCTTGAATTTGACATACACAGACGGATCCTGCACCTCTTTGTATCCCAGACTTACTTCATGGGAGCTGAGAACAGTACCGCTTCCGGGTGAATACCACTGGATTTTGTAGCCCTTATAAATGAGCCCTTTATCAAACATCTGCTGAATCGCCCACCAGACCGATTCGATGTATTTGTTATCGAAAGTGACGTAGGGGTTTTCCAGATCGACCCAGTACCCCATGCGTTCGGTCAGACGATCCCAGTCACCCGTGTAGCGCAACACACTTTCACGGCATTTGGCATTGTAATCGGCCACGCCGTACTCCTCAACCTGGGCACGTCCCTGGAGTCCGAGCTCTTTTTCCACCTCGATCTCTACCGGAAGTCCGTGCGTATCCCATCCCCCCTTTCGGTCGACTTTATACCCTTTCAGAGTCTTATACCTGCAAAAAAGGTCCTTCACCGTCCGGGATAGCACATGATGGATGCCGGGTTTCCCGTTAGCCGTAGGTGGGCCCTCGTAAAATGTAAAGGGAATACCATCCTGCCGAGTGGTCACACTCTTGGAGAAGATAGCGTTATCCTTCCACCACTCCAGAATCTCAAGTTCTGCCTTGGCGTATTGTAACTGTTTGACTTCCTTGAATTTCTTACTCATACACTGAGAAAGGGTTCACTTTGTGTTGTTTACAAGAGAGCTAATATACGAAAAATTTTAATTACTCCTGAGTATCGAATTAGATTTCCCTGTTGAATTGCACGAAATAATAATGGTTATTGATGTAAATAAAGGTTCTTATTACTCTCCACAAACATCCGTCGTTTGGTGCGAATATTGTACCGGAGATTGATCGGATGCATGAAGTGATGATTTTGTTGCAAGATAACACTCTTTTTACTACTCTTGAACGAAACCTGATATTCACAATTCCGGTATTTTCCCGGTGTTAAATTACTGTAAAAAGTCTACAAAAAAGCGTTATGTCAAATCAAACTGCGTTACCTTTTCATGAAATTACTGTAGAAAACCCCCTCAAAGTTTGCTTTGTCTGTCTCGGGAATATTTGCCGGAGTCCAACTGCTGAGGGTGTCTTTCAGCATCTTGTAAACCGGGAAGGGCTCTCCGCTTTTTTCGAAATCGATTCCGCCGGAACCGGTGCCTGGCATGTAGGTGAACCCGCTAACAGCAAGAGCAGAAATGTAGCCGAGCAGAATGGCATAACTCTCAAATCGAAAGCCAGAATATTCGAATACAGTGATCTGGAATATTATGATCTGATCATCGCAATGGATTCCGACAATCTTCACAATTTGCACAGGTTGGACCGTCAGAAAAAGTATAACAACAAAATTTTACTTCTGCGGGAATTTGACCCGGTTTCCGGTGACAAAGAAGTACCCGATCCGTACTACGGAGGCATCTACGGTTTTGAACTGGTATTTGATATTGTAATGCGCAGTTGTGAAGTTCTCATCGAACAGATCAGGCCATATATTGTAAATAAATAGTTCATGTCATTTCCAGTTTCCGTTCGGACTCTCATCAGAGATACTTTTAACAGTGAGGTGCAGAGAGTATCGTCTGTCGGGGGTGGCTGCATTAATGAAACATTCCGGATCGTACTTGCTGACGGACAGGACCTGTTTGTAAAGCAAAACCGGATCGATTTGTATGATATGTTTGAGAAAGAGGCGGCAGGACTTCGGTTGCTTGACAATGCTACTGACGAAATCCGCATCCCCGGGGTTCATGCTTTCCTGAAGGATGAGGATGCTGGCCTGGCGGTTCTGATTCTCTCATTTATCGAGGAAGACAGGGCCCGTGGTTCTTTTGACGAGCGATTCGGTCAGGCTTTGGCACGACTTCATCAACACACCGCGCCGCAATTTGGTCTCGATCACGACAACTATATCGGCAGATTGCCACAAAAGAATTCGTGGCGGGACGACTGGCCTGTTTTTTTTGCGGAATGTCGACTGGAGACGCAGATGGCGATGGCGCAGGACAACGGATATTTTTCCGGTTCGACCCGGTTGGCGCTTGAAAGACTTTACAAACGTCTCCCTGAACTGTTCCCGGTCGAACCCCCCGCTCTGCTGCACGGAGATTTATGGGGAGGCAACTATCTGTGTGACCGTGAACAGCGACCAGTCCTGATCGATCCAGCCATATATTATGGCCATCGGGAGGCCGAACTCGCTTTTACACAGCTGTTTGGTGAGTTTGGCAGGGGTTTTTACGAAGGCTATAGCCAGGTATATCCGCTGGAACCCGGTTTTCACGAGCGGAAGGATATCTACAATATCTATCCACTGCTGGTACACGTCAACCTGTTCGGTGGTTCGTATGTTGCACAGGCAGAAGCGGTTATTCGACGATATTAGGCTTTTCCACCGGTTTCGTCACCACCTTTACAACCCCGTCAGTTACTGCATTAATCCCGGATCCGTACAATCCGACAGGCAAGCAGAACGGCTTGCACTTATTAGCTCTTATAAAAGCATCCGCCTCGTAACATAATTCACTGTAATTCGTTACCTTAAATGAATATTTGCATTAAACTGACCGTCCGCACCCACGAAACGCATAAAAAACTGCCGAAAGTTACCGCTTAAATCACGTTCTCCCATTCGATGCTAAATCGTATTTACATTTTTAACACCATCGCAATCGGCTTCCTGTCAGTACTTATCCTGGTGTCAGCCTGTACCACTACCGAGCCCGTCGTCAATGCGAATGAGCGGGACCATGACCAGGATTCGGTACGAATAGTCGCCACAGAGGAGAATCTCTCTCAGGGACGTTCCTACTTTATTCGCGGAATTACCGCAATGGAACTGGGTGATCTGGAAGCGGCCGAGGTTCTGTTGACCCGGGCCGAAGCTTCCCTGCCTCAAAGTTCTGGTGTCTATTTCGCATTGGCCGAACTCTATTTGGAGATGGAAGACTACACTACCGGCATCCTTTACGGAGAAAAAGCAGTTGAACTGGATCCTGACAACAAATGGTTTCGGTTTCTACTGGTCGACGGTTACCAGGCATCCGGCAACAACACAGAGGTTATGAATCAGCTGGAAGAGTTGCATGAGCGCTTGCCATCTGACCTCGAAGTCCTCTATATGAAAGCCCAAGTTCAGGCGCAGATGGGAGAATACGCCCGGTCAAACAAAACTTATGAACGAATTCTGAACCTGACTGGTCCGGATCGGTCCATTCATTATCAGCGGATAAGCAACTTCACACGTCTTGAAGAGACGGATGCCATTATTGAAGAGCTCAAGAAAGTACTTAAGCTGGATCCCGGCAACATCAATACCCTGCTCATGCTCAACCAGTTTTATATAGAACAGGGTCAGATTGACGATGCCCACGAGGTGTTAAAAAAGGCACAGGAGCGCAATCCTCGACATCCCGAAGCACTGGTCAATCATGCTGATATCCACATTAACCGGGAAGAGTGGGAAATAGCGGGCAGGCTACTGCAGGATCTGGTTGGCGATACGCTTGTATCTTCTGGAAACAAGCTGGAGATTGTGCAGTATATCATCAGCCGGTTTTCCAATGATCCCGGCAACGAATCGCTTCGGCAGACCACAGCATCCCTGATCAACACCTTGCTCGATACCGAGCCGGGGAACGGACTTGCTCATGCCATGGCAGCCGAATTTTACTTGAAGTCGGACAACGGTGACCAGTCTCTTTATCACCTTCGCAAAACTGTTGAACTGATGCCGGAAAACGATGCCGCCTGGCGTCAGCTTATCCAGTCCTACTATGTTGAGGGATACTATGAAAAGGCCATTGCATCGGGGAAAAAAGCTAACCAGCATGTTCCTGAGGATGCCTTTATCCAGTTTTTTATGGGTGGATCCTATTTTCTTCTTGAGAAATACGATGAGGCCATCATGTGGCTGAAGGCCGCATCTGAACTGCCGTCGCGATCGGCGTTCCGGTCCATCATCTTCGGCACACTTGGGGATACATTCGCCTCGCTTGACCGCTGGAAAGATGCTGACGACGCTTATGAAGAAGCCATTACGCTGGATTTCGACAACGATGTCGCGCTCAACAATTACGCCTATTATCTATCCGAACGGGAAGAGAGACTGGATCAGGCAAAGAATATGGCCAAGCGCGCACTGGAATTGAATCCGGACAATTCTGCTTATTTGGATACCATGGGCTGGATTTACTACAAAATGGGTGACTATGAAAGCGCGCATAAGTACATCAATGCTTCAATTGAAACCGGTGATGCCAGTGCAGAGGTCATGGAGCATATGGGGGATGTGTATGATCAGCTCGGAGAGCCCGATCGTGCCCTCTACTGGTGGCAGAAATCCCTGGGAGAGGACAAAACCCGCACTCACCTTAAAGAACGACTGCATATCAACTGATTTTACCGGTATGCATTAAAACGGTCCACCCGGGTTGATCGATATGTAACGGACACCGCTGTCCGACCGGAATTCTCTATTTTAGTCACATAATGGAACAAACGGCCACCGAATTATCACAAATTGACAAACAGTGTCCGATGAACACGCACGTTTTTTGGAACCGGCAAAATCCAGCTTGCCGGCAAAGCTCATTGTACCGTCAAGGTTTGGTGAACCGCCACAATCCAACCGCCACCGGTTTCCTAGTGGCGCTTCTGCTTCTTGCCGCCGCCGCCTGTTCCCCACCGGAAATCATGCTTCTTGAGACCGGGACATTTGAACCGTCGGATATCGACAAACACGACTTTTACGAACAGTATGTTGCCGGCAACCGCTCACTTATCTCACTGAGCGGAAGAGCAAATGTACAGGTCAGCGAACCGGGCAATACTAAACGGCTGACTGTCTCATTTCAATCCGACCGCCGGGAGAGTCTGATGACCCTGCGAAACAATTTGGGTATCGAAGGGGGACGGATCTACAGCAATCCCGATTCGGTCATCATTTACAATCGGCTTGAAGACATTGCACACAAAATGTCACATGAAGATGCCACCTGGTTCTATCTCAATGGTGTTGCCGCCATGAATCTGCTGCAGTTACTGGATCCGATTTCCGAACCTGAGCATATTCACCGCATTTTTGAAAACGATACATTCTATCTGGTTGAAACCGACCAGGGAGACAGACACTATTTTGAAAAGGATCAATTGGTCCTGAGGCGCACCGATCGCAAAGTATATCAACCGGAAGCATACAGTACGTTTCAATTCGACAATTTTGTCGATATCGAGGGGTTTCGGTTGCCGCGACGGCTCCAAATATTGAGTTACGATGAAAAATCCAATATTTTTCTGGTGATTCGAGCGTTGGACATCAATCCTGCCAACCTGGAATTTGACCCGAATATTCCCGGGGACATCGAAATAGACCGGATATGAACCGACTAATATTGCCATTGCTTGTTTTGTTTTTTTTCGGATACTCTACCGGTATCCGAGCTCAGAACTATCAGAATATCCGCATAGAACTTCAGAAGCAACAGGAAGATGCACAGTCGGACATTCAGTCGCTTCGAAGGCAGATCATCGGGTTTCAGGAGCAGATTTCAGTGGCAACCGACGAATATACCCGCAATTACGAGCAGTTCCAGAATCTGCAGCGTGAATTGGCATTGCGTAATGCTGTTATTCGGGCCATTGAAGAGGAGCGCGCCTCCATTCTTGAGGAACTCCGTATCACCCAGGATCAGATCGACGATCTTACGAAAGACCTGAATATCATCATCGACAACTACAAATCCACTTTATCCTATCTCTATAAACACGGACGAATGCCGGATGAAGTGATGTTGATGACATCTACCTCCATCAACCAGATGCTGGTCCGTTCCTATTATCTTCGCCGTTTTGAGGATTATCGACAAAAACAGGCGTTACAGATAAACGAAATGCAGGAGGAGTTGAAACTGAGGGAGTCCGAACTTGAAGAGGCCCGGCTGCGCAACCGGGAAATTATCGACGAAGCGGAACTGGAACGGCAAGAGCTGGAACAAATCAAACTACGTCTGGAGCGGCAGGTCGCGGAACTGCGCCGGAATAGAGATCGGTTGGAACAGCGGATGAATGCCACCCGGAGCGAGGCAGTGTCGTTGGAAAACACATTGACCGAATTAATCGAGGAAGAGTCGCGCATACGCGAAGCAGAACAGGAGCGACTCGAAAGACTCGAACAGGAGCGTCAGCGGCGCCTCGCCAGCGCCGAAAATATCCGTAGCCGGCGGGAACGTGAAACACAAATCGCCCGCTATTCAACACCGGTCCGGTCGACGGAACTCCCGACCGACGAGCAAATCCGGGAACTGGAGATTGCATTTGAAGATATGAAAGGCAATATACCGTGGCCTGTATCATCCGGTGTAGTTTCTGCCCGTTTCGGGAACCGTGTAAATCCGGTTTACGGCACAAGTATCGATAATCCCGGCATCGAAATTGTAACCGAGCCCCGCAGCGAGGTCCGCTCTGTACATGACGGTTATGTTTTTTCCGTTCAGCCCATCTCCGGGTTTGGAAACTGTGTATTTGTGAAGCATGGCCGTTATATTACCGTCTATGGTAATATGAGTGACATCTTTGTAAGCCGGAACAGCTATGTCGGTAAAGGGGAATTACTCGGGCGGTCCGGTGATGAAGATTCACTACGGGGCGCCTCACTTTTTTTCATGATTCGCGACCAGAACACTAATCTGGATCCGGAAATCTGGATTACCGGTGGGTGAGTTGCTATCCCTGCCCAATTCGTTATACTTCCGTCAACTGTCCCTTCTATGTCTCATCAAAAACAACAAATAGCTCGCTCTTTTGCATTTACCGGTGCCACTCTGTTGATCGGTGTGGTCGTCTTCTTTTTTACACAGGGGTTGATCCCGTTTGTCGAACTGCCCGATATTGCTGGGTCGGTCTTTACCCTCGGTTTTATTCTTGTTTTTCTGAACCTGAGTTTTGTGCTGGGTCGCCGATTCTGCAGCCGGACTTTTGAGATGGAGCGATTTCCCTACGTTCTCGGCATTGTGCTGATTCTGCCGACTTTGATCCTCTCGTTGCTCACCGAGCGTTTTGACGGAATCACGGCACTGCTGCTCTTTTTTACCATCATCACAACCGCCAGCATCGTCGGCACTTTTCTCGGTATCAGAAGTGGCCGGCGGAAACGAGACAAACTCATCAGAGAAGCCCTTGAAACCGGATCAACCGGGGTAAAGGAGGTGTGAGTTTTTGTCATGACCGGCAAGCATGCCAGCCGGTTGGGGCCACTGTTTGCCCGGCTTGGTATGCCAGTCAATTCTCATGGTTGTGGCCGGATCATTTTGCAAGCTTATAAAGTTTCACCCGTTTTTACAACTGCAAGGAAAATCATATACTTGAATTTACAGGTTCGTTTTGCTACGTTTCATACAGGGTTAGGTCAATTCACTCTTCTGTCAATAAATATTGTGTAACCGAAATGCTTTCCAGGGGAACAAAAATAACTGATGAATACTCTCGCTCCGAAGATCCCAAAACAGGTGCAATCGTCCATCGCCTGACGCACAGTGTCGGTGGCAACCATGGCTTGTTCTTTCTCACGCCATCGATTCGTCCCGGGCGATCCGGCCAGGTTACTTTCGTAACGCATCGGGCTCATATCCCTCAGATCTGCCTTTTCGATTTCAGCAATAAGGCTGCGACTGTTCTGAC
Organism: Balneolales bacterium; assembly: GCA_007131625.1. Classification (GTDB taxonomy): domain Bacteria; phylum Bacteroidota; class Rhodothermia; order Balneolales; family Natronogracilivirgulaceae; genus SLQC01. Next base: position 13,186 of record SLQC01000091.1, read on the forward strand.
AGACGAGCCTGACATCCATCCGTTTTCGCCGGCTTTCTCAGCCGACGGAAAATGTATCTATTTTTCTACCCGACAAGGGGTGATTGGATCGGTTGAGCCTGAATCGCTCGACGTGAAGGAGCATGCCCGACTGGAGCAGGCTGCAATGGGCGAATGTGCACCGAGCAGGGATGGCCGATGGATTGTCATTGCGTACAAGCGTCAGCAGCGCCACGGGCTGTTGTTGCTTGACCTCATGAGCGGTACGAATGAAATCCTTTTTGAAGGCCACATGAAAATTCTGCACCCGCAATTCCACCCTTTGGATTCGGACATTATCATCTTTGCTGGAGATCCCGCACCGCGACTGTGGATGATCCGGCGTGGCGAGAAGAAGCCGACCTGCCTTTACAAAAATGACACGGATGAGTTTATCGTCCATGAGTCGTTTTTAAATAAATCCAACGATTTAATATTCGCGATCTGGCCTTACCGATTGGCGCGTATGAACCTGTACGAGAGAAAAATTCGCACCATTGCGGAGATAAACGCCTGGCATATGGTCTCAGACCCGTCCGGCCGAGTGATAGTCGCTGATACCACACGACCCGACCGCGGTCTATTGCTGATCGACCCATCGACCGGTTTATATGAGACGCTCTGTTATCCGGATGCCTCCTGTAAAGGCAGCCAGTGGGATGAGGATCACCCTGCCGGTCCGGAAGTCTGGGCGGCTCTGCGCGATCAAAGCGGCGAGGACTTGAGTTGGATGGAGATGAAGACCGACGAGGTCTATGGCCCGCAATCTACACATCCGCACCCATCGTTTGACCATACGGGCAAGCAGGTGAGCTTTACTTCAGACCGGTCCAACTCGCCCGAGGTGTACGTGGTTGAAGCCGAACCATACATCGAGCGTCTTGAAGCGAGAAAGCAGGAGCAGTTCGATTCCTTACCAAAATCCAGTTCTTAAGGATTCAGACCTCATTATCTGTCAATTCGGAGAGGGGGACAGCAATTCCATTGTCGGGCCAGGTATACAGCAACCAAACACGCGTAGACGGGATTTTTTTTCCGGTGATTGCCCCGTATGCCTGCTGGTATGCCCGAATCTGCCGGTCATAACCGAATATCTTTGCATGATTCCGGAAAACAGCCACATCGGGCGAATCTGCATCAGACGAATCTGCATTGACTGCTTCACCAATTGGTGAAGCAGTTACAGACGAACCAGCATCGGGTGATTTCACGCCGGATAATTTGGCATCAAGTGATTTTGCCGCAATGGATCTATGATCAGAAGAATTGGAAACCGGAGATTTCAAGTCCACCGGACCTGTTTTTACGTCAACAATATGTTCCCGGCCTTCGCGATCACGTATGACGATATCGATGCTTCCCCGCAGGGTGACGGTTCGGTCGGTGGCGTTACCCGTATAGGAACCATCATCAGAGCCAGTGTAGGAAGTGGTATCGGAACCAGTATAGGAATCATCATCAGAACCAGCCTCGGAACCAGTATTTGTTTCACCTGCAGCTATTGCATCGCTGACCGTTTCTTCTGTTCCAGTAGAACCGGGCGTGCTTCGGGTTGTCCATTCAAAAGCTGTTTCATACCGTTTCAACACTTCCTTTCCAAAAACTCTGCGAATCCCCTCCGCCGCATTCCGGCAATGGCGGATCAGTTCTTTCCCGTTTTGGTTGATGACCTCGTACGGATCCGGATAACCCATCTGAATGAGTTCCCTGCGCCAAAACTTGCCAATCCGTTCATTTATATCCACGGAAACCGACGGTTCTTTGCTCTGCTTCCCGGACTGACCAGGGACCAGTTGCTCATCCAACCCGAACTCCATAGTCCGGTGGATGAGAGTGCCGGCATCGACCGGTTTGAGTCCGGTCCACTGGAATTCCAGCTGGGAGCCCCCTGTTACCGTCATTTCCGGTATGCCCGTTTCATCCTTGTCACCTTTTTTGTCCATTTCCAGATGCAATCCCGATGCTGTGACCACCTCCCGGGATACTCTTTGCGTGGCATTCACAAGTACTGTGTGATTTCGGTCCAGAATACTCGGTTTTTTACTTGCGCCGGCAGCGTTGGGTTTTTTTTCTGGAACAGATGATTCCGTACTGTCGGCTTGCATCTCAGGGACATGCGTTACATTGCTTTTGGACTGATTACCTGAAATATATTGCGCCTCTGTACCATGTGGGAATTGTGAACCGATCACTGCCAGTTCCTCGAGCTCCTCCACCGACAGTTCCACCATTCGGATTCCGTCCTGCGCATCCGGTGGCTCCTCCTGAAGCAGGGGCTCCAGATAACATGCAAACGATCCGCGAGCACCACTTTTTAGAGGTTTCGCCATACTCAGCAATACATGGGTCTCCGCACGTGTCACCGCTACATAAAAGAGCCGTTTTGTTTCGGCAATTCCTCTTTTTTGCTTTTCCCCTTTCAGCACCTGATACAAAAAGGAGGCTTCCGCATCATCAGTCCCCTCCCGGTTTCCGGTCTTGTAGGCTATGGCGGGAAAGATGAGGCTGTCATTGTCGTCATCAGCCATATAAAGCTGCAGGCCACCGTCATTCTGTCCCGCATACATATCCGGAATGACCACCATCGGGAACTGTAATCCTTTCGACCCGTGGATGGTCATAAGCTGAATCGGCGCCGGGTCGGGCTGTTCCGCTTCGGAATCCCTGGCTTCTTCACGAATGCGGTTCGCCAAAAATTCTGTAATTTCGAAAAGGGTCCCCCGTCCCGAACTTTCCAGATTGCGAATCACATCCAGCAGCTTCACAAGGTTTTCGCGGATCTGTGAATCACCGGCACTTCCGCCGGCATAAGCACTGTCGGTGAAAAAAGCCTGTTCCAGCAGCTCCGACACACGTGATCCCGGGACATTCTCCCGCAACTCCTGCAGAAACAGCACTCCCGTTTCCAGTGCGAAATGATCCGATTCGTTCAGCAGCAGTCCTCCCCATGCAGTATAATCGGATACCGCACTCCAAAAGTTGGGATAATCGTTATTCGAAGCATTCATCGCTACACGTGTTGCGAGTAAACCCGAATCCGAGAACGAGATCATGGGCGAGCGGAGAAGGCCGACCAGCGAAACATCGTCGTACGCATCGAGCAGAAATGACAATAGAAGCCAGGCATCCCGAACTTCCCTTCGCTGATAAAACTGTGTTCCTTTGGCAATGGTAAACGTCAGTCCTGCCTCCTTGAGCGCCTGTTCCAGTGTGTGCATATGGGATCTGCGCTTGTATAATATGCCGACCGCCTTCTCGCCATCCTGCATCCTGGTTGCGATGGATTGATACAATTTGTGCTTTCCATCATAGATTTCCCGCAGGAATCGAGCTATTCTGCGAGCTTCCAGAAGCATCACATGATCAGCCAATGCTTCAGCCGGGATCGAAAACCCGCCATTTTTTTCCCGCAACTTCTTGCAGTCCGCATACAATACACGAATCTCGCCATCGGCTGTGACATTCTTCGACAGCTCGCTGGATGGTGCGGTGAGCGGCTGATGATGCGCCTCGTAAGACGCCGCTTTTTCCCGCCGGCTGAAAACATGGTGGAACAGGCGATTGACAAAACGGATGACGGTTCGGTTGGATCGGAAAGAGTAGGAGAGCGGGACCACTTTCAGCGGCAAATCGTCCGAACAGGCACTTACTTGATTCATATCGTGACGAACGCGTCCCATCATGGAGACATCACCGCCGCGAAAACCGTAAATAGCCTGTTTTACATCTCCAACAATCAGAACTTCTTTTTCCGACGAACGCAGCGGCTTGTCTGCAACATCCCCGAAACCAAGCTTGCGGATAATCTCCCACTGTCGCCGGTCTGTGTCCTGGAACTCGTCGACAAGGATCTGATCGAACCGATTGCGCATCTGCTTGGTCACCTCCGGATTTTCATCAAACAGTTTGTGCGTCAGCCAAATCATATCGTCATAATTGAAATAGCCCGCTTCAAACCGTTTAAAGCGCATCAGCGAATTCCAACGGAGAGCCAGTTCCGCCAGATTCCGCATATTCCACCAGGCTTCGTGGTTTGCGTCGAACTGCTCCGCCTCCCGGCCGGGATACTCCGACAAGCTCCGGATCGTCTCCGGATTTGATATATATAGTTCAATTTTTTCAAGCTCCGTCTGCAGTTCAAACATCTCCTTGCCTAAAGCACAGATCTCCTCGTACGTCGATTCTCCAATTTCAGATATATCAAATAACCTTTTGTGAAACCCTTTTCCCGTTTTGTGCTTCGTCAAGTCCTCCATGGACCGCGGGATGTTGTCCCGTTTTTTGAACCACACCGGGTGTGCGGCGAATGTTTCAAGCAGCGATGATTTCCGTGCTTCGGACTCACGGTGCCATACACCGGCCAACCGCTTCAGTTCACCGACATACGCCTCCGGCGTCAAACCCGACATATCATACAAGGCTGCCTCGTCGATACCGGATAGTCGTTGCATGAACAATTCGAAGTCGGATACCGACAAACGAGAGAGTTGCCGCTGCAATCCCGGATGATTCTTGTACATCCGGTAGAAACTTATCTTCCATTCCAGCATCCAAAGCACTTCATCATAATCACTTAAAAGCTCGAAAGATCCTTCCACGGAGATCGACTCGGGCGGACCGTAAACATTCTCATCATTGAACTTTGGAAGTGTTGATACCGATATTTCGGTGATTTCGTCCGGAAAATAGTGCAGGATGCGGTTGCAGAATGAGTGGAACGTGGAGATATAATTTCTGGAAAAACGGCGGCGGGTGGACTGAAGGTGTTTACGGTTGGATAAGGCCTGCGCTGAACCGGCATCATCCGTCTGCACTTCCTCATCAATCTCATAAAGTTTCCGGTTGATGGCTTCGTAGATCCGGCTGCGCATTTCTGCGGCAGCGAAATCAGTAAATGTAAGCGCGAGCATGCGTTCCAGCGGCACTCTGCACTCCGTCAGTTGATGGATCACCCGTTTGGTCAGGTTGTAGGTCTTTCCGGTCCCAGCACCTGCTTCGAGGATCATGTGCCCCTTGTGACGGTTGATCAGATCGGTGATCTCAGCCGGATTTTTTCCTTTCAGCTCACTCATTGCTGTCCTCCCAAAATGGCTCGGCCAGATAATAGCGATCCAGTTCAAAAACCATTCCCTTGTCGTTTCTGATGGTATGCTCCCTGTTGGACCGGATATGCTGAATCCGCTCATCATATCTTTTGATAAATCGAAAATCTGACCATTTTGAGTCACCAGTCAGGCTCACATGAAAACTCCCTTCCCTGATTGCCCGGACGATCCACGCAATACGCCTCACTTCGATAGCGGTCAGAAACGCATCCATCTCTTCTGTCGGCTTGTATTGAACCATATTTATTTTGCGTTGTCCCGACTTCTTGTTCAGATTCTGCTCCCGGATCAGTTCTGCCGAGCCAAGTGCAAATGCGATCCCGACATCCTTCCGTTTTCCGTTGACCGGCAGTTGATAATATCCTGACAAGTAAAAGGAAATGTTCTTATTGCGGACAAACATCCCGTAGACCGGAAGCTGAAAGCTGCTTCCATCCACGATATCCCTGTATCGTTTCGCCCCTGACCGACCCGACTTATAATCCAAAATCACGCCGCTTTTCCCGTCCGAGGTCAAATCGATCCGGTCGATAATCCCGCGAAAATCGACCTTCAGGCCGTCCAGAGTTTTCTCAAATTCCCATCGGTGCTCCATCGTGAATTCGGAACCGGGATAAAATACCGCGGGTCGTGCATCATCCAGCCCCTCTGTGAAATCCGGGTATCCGTCCGACTCCATTTCGACGAACCACCGGGTAACTTTCTCCAGATTCTTCATCAGGATATCCGGGAATGGGCTGTCCGGATTGCCAAGCTGATGCCGGTATGACTCTACCAGCCGCATTCTAATTGCTTTCATCCGTTTTTGCGCGGCTTCAGAATCATCGGCGGGACGAACCGGTGGACCTTCTTCTGCGGTTTCCGAGTAGAAATCCTGCAGGATTCGATGTAATAGGCTGCCTTTTATATTTGAATCCGCATCATCCTGATATTCATGCAGCGGCTGCAGACGGAGGACGTACTTGTAGAAATATTCCTGCGGCGAGGAGGCGAACGTGTCCAACCGGCTGATGCTCATCGCCATTCGTCCGTCAGCGGAATGCTGCGCCCACCACTGCTTCATGATTTCCGTGTCGACCATCCCGTCGTACTGTCCCATGGAGCCGGGATCCTGCCGTTCCTGCTCGACCTCTGAGGCAAGCTGAAACCGTCGAAATACATTATTAAATCCAGATGACAGCGATATATCATTTATCCGAAGCAATCCTGAAACTGCTCCGATTCCGACATCATAATCACTCATCAGCCAATTTACCCGATCATCAGGCCAGCCGTCTACCAATTTTCCAATGGGGGATGTCACAATATTTTGGAGTGCTTCTGGATCCCGAAATGATGCTGAATGGTCATTAATAGCGGACTTTTCTGACTTTTCTGAATTGCAGGACTTGCCGGACCTTCCTGACTTTCCGGATTTTCCCGAATGCTTGAAATCGTGTCTCATCTGCTCTTCAAGATCCAGCCAGAGCGGTGATGGGATCACCTTTTTTTGTTCCACCAGTGCCGGCCTGCTGAGAAAACGGGGATATTTCGAAGCGAGGAGCCGACAGAGCTGCATGCGGCCAATGTCATAGGACTCGGTCCCGACCCGACCGGTTATCGCCTGGAGCGCCGATTCATAGCGAAATTGCAAAAAATCAGGCCGGTCAGCTCTCGGGAAACCATCTTCGTGTAATCCCAATACAAAAACTGTTTTGTCGTGGACATCCGTCAGTTGGTGGATTTCCGTCAGCAACACACCACCAGGACGATCTTGCGGCTGCTCTCGTGTCTCTTTCAACCGAAGTTCCAGCAATTTGAAGAAATCATAGCGGGTCATTTTCTGTTTCAGCCCAAGTTTCGCCTGTGCTCCGGCGAGTTTTTCCAGAATGACGACCAGTAGTTCACGGACCTCATTGGCTTCCCGGCTCATCAGATTCTTCTGCAACTCGAGGAGTGAGTCCGACCAGTTGACCCAATCAGACAGATTCTGCCGGTTTGGCGTCATGAAACGCTTTCTGAGAACCTCAAGATGCCGCACGACGGCACAGTAAAATTCATGATCGCGCCGGAGCGCTTCTTTCCGTTTCTGTTCCAGAGCCCCATCATCCTCAAAATGAATCTGATTCAGCAGCCAGTCGAAAACGCGGTCCATTCCGGCGGATACCTCCTCCAGAGTCCGGAAGTTGTAGGTCCGGCAAAACTGGGAGAAATGTCGGATATTCGGCGGTTTTTGTTCGTCGTGATCTTCCAGATCCGGCAACACAATCCTGTTATCGGCGAACACGTGGAAGATGTCATCAATTTGAAAACCGTTTTGCTCCAACTTCAGATAGGTCAACAATCGCCGTATAAATGGATGGCTGATAAGTGACATACCCCTACTGGTGTAAAGCGGGATATCGAAACGTTTGGCAACGGATGTGACCATCGGCTCATACAGTGAAAGGTCTCCGGTGAGGATTATATAATCGTCGAATCGGGTGCCGATTTGGTCGGACCGGGTATCCGGGTTGTTCGATTCATTCCCGTTTTGTTTAACCATTAGCGCCAAAATGTGCCGAACTGCAGCTTCCAACTCCTCTCTGGGATGATGAAATTGATCGAGGTAAACCGGCCCATTGGTAATATTCGTTCTACTGGCTACTTCAGTTGCATCAGACCGGCATATCCCGTCCGTCGCTTTTGCAACAATTGACTTGTCCGCTCCTTCCTCCCGATGAGAATCGGATTCATCAACCAGATGCGAATCCGCTTTTCTGTCAACACATACATCAAACCGGATGGCTACCATTTCTGGGGAGCCCACACCGTTCGATACCGTTTGAAGAGCCTTTACCTGAAGTGCATCCAGCTCATCCGGAAGAAACAGCACAACTTTGTCATATCGTATTACGCCATCAGCCAACAGAGTCATTTTTCCGATAAGCTGTTCGCGATCCAGCCAATTCATCTCTTCCATCTTCATTTCATATACCACGAGAATTTCGGCCAGGACAAATCGTCTCCCGGGGTCGGAAAATTCGGAATCGTACGCATTTTTTTGGAGATGGCCGAACAGAGCACCCGGTCGATGGCCTTCACGATAAAGGCTGCCGATGATATTGGATATCGCCGTGACCGATTTGGCACCTGCAAAACGTCGAAAATCGGGATCTTTATGATTGGACAGCCATTGTTCCAGCCACAGTGTCCGCTCTTCATCATTAAGAAGTAAACCGGGAAGTTCGTCATCCGACAGACTGTGCAGCGCCAGTTCTTCCAGCCACGACTCAAGGGTGCGAATGTCTGGTGCAAATCCTTTCCGGCCCCATTGCCATTTCCGGCGCACTTCACGCTCCATCAGCAGATTGTTTACCAGCACAAGTGTGCCGGCCGCCGCCGCTTCCTCCAGCAGATACATCCATAATTCTGCGGAATCTCGGCTTGTTAATTCACGAAAGTACTTTTTTCTGGTTACACTTGCCATATCAACATATTACAACTCAAGGCATTCCACTGAAATAGCGCCGTTATCGTGACAGGTTAGCAAAAATCACGCTGATTTGAAACGATTATTTGTTAGTTTTGCAGAATGTAAATTGATTGTTCCAATTTATAAGAAATTTCCTATGCTCTGGTTTATTTGGTTTTTGTTAATCGGAATGGTTGCCGGCTGGATAGCAGCTCTTATCATGCGTGGCGAGGGGTTCGGCATTTTCGGGAATATGGCAATCGGCGTAATGGGAGCTTTTATCGGTGGATTTCTGTTTGAATGGCTGAATGTCTCCACCGTTGACGGAATTGGAGGCGCACTGATCACTTCACTTACCGGCGCCATCGTCTTACTCATAGTGGGCCGCTTGATTAAAACTGTCTGGACCCGCCTGACATCAAGAAAACACAAATGATCAGTTACGATTTGACTTCTCTCGTTTACCCAATTTGACACCGTTCCACCATGCATAGCACAATTCAGAAAGATGAAATTGTCCGGTTACTTGAAGAAATCGGCACCCTGATGCGCCTTGCAGGCGAGAACGATTTCCGCGCCATGGCTTTTGACCGGGCTGCCCGAACTATTGAAAGTTTGGAAGGCGACATCAGTCAGAACATTGAAAAAAGAACACTCACCGATCTGAAAGGTATTGGGAAATCGATTGCCGATGACATCTACACCTATGCGGATACGGGGTCGGTCCCGGTGCTCGACAAGCTGAAAGAGCGTGTCCCGGATGGAGTCATTACATGGCTGGGTATATCGGGAATGGGGCCTAAGAAGATCTACAAAATTCACAAGGAATTGGGGATTACGGAGATCTCCGAGTTGAAAGAGAAATGCATAGACGGGTCGGTGGCGGCATTGTCGGGGATGGGACAAAAATCTGCTGAAAAAATCCTGAAGTCTATCGCCTGGATGGAGCAGTTTTCTGAGCGGTGCCGGATTGACGAGGCGGATGCGATCGCACAATTATTCCTCACCTCCATGCAGGATGCGGATGGGGTGCAGCAGATTTCCGTAGCCGGATCCCTTCGTCGCGCCAATGAGACAATCGGTGATATCGATCTGCTGATCGCCGCCGATGATCAATTCACCGGGTCGCTAATGAAGCGGTTTGTAGAATTGGAGACTGTGGTGGAGATTCTCGGTCAAGGTGAGACAAAAAGTTCGGTGCGAACACAGGAGGGCCGGCAGGTCGATCTGCGCATTGTCGCACCAAAGCACTACCCGGCCGCCATGATGTACTTCACAGGCAGCAAAGAACACAATGTGGAGATGCGCCGGAGAGCCCGATCCAGAAACTATCAGCTCAATGAATACGGACTATATCATCAAAACGACGAACAGCAGGCTGATTTCGATCGACCGCTGGATGCCGGCGACGAGGCTGCTATCTACAAGCATCTTGGACTCGGATACATCCCGCCGGAGCTCCGGGAAGATCACGGAGAGTTTGATCTCGCCGCCGACGGGAAAACCCCGGAGTTGGTGGAACTAAGCGATCTTAGAGGAATTTTACACGCCCATTCCACCTGGAGTGACGGGAAAAAATCGATTCGTGAGATGGCACAGTCGTGCATCGATCGTGGTTACGAGTATCTATCCATTACCGATCACTCCCGGACAGCGGCCTACGTAGGTGGACTTTCTATTGAGCGTGTTTATGAACAGTGGAAGGAAATCGACCGGATCAATGACGAATTTGCAAAAAATGGTACCCCCTTCCTTATTTTGAAGGGGATTGAGTCGGACATTCTGTCTGACGGCAACCTGGATTATCCGGATGATGTACTCAAAGGGTTCGACTTGGTCATTGGAAGTGTGCATTTCGGACTCGATTATTCACCCGAAAAGATGCTTGAAAGGTTGAAAAATGCGGCGGCGAATCCGCACATTCACATGATCGGACACCCAACCGGTCGATTGCTGCTGAATCGCAACGGCAACAAAGTGGATCTCCATCAGCTCATTCCATTCGCGGCAGAGCATAAAACGGCCATTGAAATCAATGCCAATCCAAGGCGGCTTGATCTGGACTGGCGCTACGGAAAGATTGCCCGGGATTCCGGATTGTTGAGCGCGATTTGTCCGGACGCTCATACCATCGAAGGTATTGAGCACGTACGTTTTGGAATCGGTACTGCACGTAAAGCGGGTTTCACCGCCCGGCAAATTCTCAACACACGATCCATAGACGATTTAATCAAGTGGCTGCGGCAAAAGTCTTGAGCTTGCAGTTGTGAGCCAGATTTCACACTGCTGAACGACCAGCCAAAGCCTGGGGTAGACAACATTCTGATTGTTTTTTCACTCAACAAGACATTTATCACGGCATCTTGTTTCATACGGCTGGATCAATCCTCTTCAGAATACATCTTGTAATTCTTCTCCCCGGCCCTGATCGGGAAATCGAGTCGGTTCTCCTGCGGTGGCAACGGACAGGAAGTGTAAGGGTTGATGGCACATGGAGGATTGTATGAAACGTTGAAATCGATGATTGCCGGTTCACCGGGTTCCGGGCGATCGATATAGACATACCGTCCCAAGGTATAAGTTTCACTTCCGGAAGTCGCATCGGCAAACGGAATAAAGAGCCGGTCAGACGTTCCCAATGCCAGTATTTCCACATCCCCGTCATCAAATGAAAATGTGAGTGTCCCGGCTAGTTCCCAATCGACCAATTGACCGAGAACATTCTCGATCTTCATGCTGGCACCTTCATCGCCCGGTGTAAAATCCGCTTCAATACGCCAGTTACTGTCCACATCGTATCGTTCGATTCCATTAAAATGAGTCAGATATGGACTGTTGTCGTCAAACAGGCGAATTCCGAATTCATCATCACGCCTAACTACAAACCAGGTCAGGCTGCGATATCGCAACTCATGCCTTAAATCCGGGGTATAAATAACATCATCCCGCATGCGGCGACCTCTCTGATCTCTAATGTCGATATTTCCGGCCACCTGCATGATGACCGTATCGGCTTTGAGCTTGAAAATTCCGGCAAATTCCGGGATGGAACCTTCCGGAAAGCGGATCCGCACCCGGTCACTGCTACCAAACGACTGCTCGCCTTCGTTCAACCAGTGGAGTCCAACCAGCCGCAACCACCCCTGCTCCGATTTCAGTATCTCAATCCGGTTTCTGTGCCATTCTTCGATAAATTCATAATAATCGTCATCCACCTCACTCTCTGATTCTGACTCATCCCGGGGCACTGATGCAATCTGAGACTGCGATTCTAAATGAGATTGTGGTACAGCCTCATACCCGGATCCTGAATCCGGTATTGACATCGCACCCGGGGAAACTTCAGAATGAACCGGAGACAGGCCGAAAAGAACCAGGAGCAACAAAAAAGACAACAATTTTACCATTAAACTCTGCAATACCATCAGATCTTTTTACAATGAAAAGTGTTGGGCGATTTCGGCACACACGAATTACACACCCGAATCCGCTGTTAACGTTGTAAAATAACATTTATGCTGAGAAGATATCAGGGCCGAACGAGATTCAACGCCCGACCTACAATCAGGTCTGTTACCAAGTTGTCGCTCCAAAGTGTGGCGACTTCAGGCTTTCATTATCTAAGAGCACAAAAAGGGTCAACACTTACATGTTAAATAAAGATTAAAATGTTAGATTTCATA
>SLQC01000172.1 GCA_007131625.1 Balneolales bacterium
ATGCTGTGGCATACTTTCAAAGGGGGATATCCAGGCTCCATATTGGAGAAAGTAGCAGCGGTTGTTCGGATCTCGGTAAAGCAGGGGAGCTGGGATTTGGAGAAGCTTTTTCGGAAATCAGGGAGCATTGCAATTAGTTCTGCTTCCATAAAACTTTGCGATACAAAAATAGCATATTGACACCCTGTTTAATTTGCAATTCAACATTGAATCCGCTTTGAAAAGCATGCGAATTTCAGCAGCGTTGAACTTCAAAGGTGTCATAGTGCATTGCATACACTTTTGCATACACTTTTTAAAATGAATAAAGAGCATTTCGGGGTTATATCATTTCCATTTTCCACTTGATTTCAATGGATTAATCCTTATAATAATTATCTAAGTTAATCACGCCCGTAAGATCGGATAAATCAACAACAAAAGGAGAATAAGATGAGGGTACTGACAATAGGTGTCGTGCTGACAATTACAGGGTTAGTGGCGTGTGCGATGGAAAATCAACCCGCGAAGCTGGCCGAGGTGCCTGATGAGCCTTTTAGGGCGGTTGAATCCACAGTCTATATTCAGGACTTTGAGGAGGAGTCGATAGGCGCGTCGGGTGAGTTTCGTTTTGGGGAGGGCCGATGGGGGCAAGGTCTTCATATGGACTTGCCCGATGGCCGGTTCGATGTTGATGCAAGTGGGCTGGATCTTGGGGCGACCGGGACAATTGAATGGTGGGTGAAGCCTCGACCTACTATACAGGGATGGTGGGATCAAGCGTGGCGGTATTTTCTGCATGTAAGGCCAGCTGAGGAGGGCGGCTTTCAACTGGATCTGAGCCGTCATCCGATCAAACAGCTGCGCCTTTCCGCTACAATGGGCATGGAGCCCTTTCAACCGATGGACTATCCGGACGAGAAGATAGAGATCGACACTCGTGATCTGGACATTGAGCAGTGGCAACACATGCTTGTCTCGTGGGACCTGACCGGCAGACAACAGCGAGTCTGGTTGCTGATCAACGGCGAAGGACATGAGATGTCAGTGCCTGCGGGAACGTTCACGCCGGGGAACTTTGCCTCGATAGAGTTCGGCAATCGTCCCTCCGGTTGGAAGACACCTTACATTCCGATGGACGGTGGCATCGATGAGATTCATATCAGTAACACGTCGGTCGCAGAGCGACTCACACAGTAATAATACGGAGATGATGTGATGGAAAAGTTGATAGCAGGCGTATACCTGATGACGATGGTGATGATGGCCGGTCCGGCACAAGCAGTGGATAACGAACTGGCAGAGCAGGCACATGAAGCGCTCCGCAACGCCACCATCTACCTGACCGAAGAAGTGGCGTATGAGGGTGGCTACGTCTCCATCTACCTTGCTGACGACCCCAGCCAGCCGGGATGGGCAAAACTCGGCTTTCGGCCGGGCAGAACATGGCACTGGTTACAATCGCCCGGATCACCGGCGATGGGCTTGTCGTACGTAAACGCCTGGAAGGCGACCGGAGACGAGCTGTTTCTCGACGCAGCGGTGCAGACGGCCCACTCTCTGGTGTGGGGACAGCTTCAGTCGGGTGGCTGGGATGACTACATCGATCACTCCCCTGAGGGAGAGCGGACGTACTTCTACCGCCGCAACGAGGGCAGCGAAAATCCGGAACTTACCTCAGGCAACAATCGCTCGACTTTGGACGACAACATCACACAGATCGTGATGCGATTGCTGATGGCAGTCGATCAGGAGCTTGAGAAACTTGGGAAGCGAGATGAATCGATTCATGATGCCGCGATAGCCTCGCTGGAATTTATTCTCTCATCGCAGTTTGAAAATGGCGCCTGGCCGCGCGACTACCCCCTGCGAGGTCGCGGCTACGGGGACTTCTACATGTACAATGACGGCGTCCACTTCGACAACCTCGATGTGCTGATGATCGGTTATCGCAATTATGGCGACCAGCGTTATTTTGACGCAGTGGTGCGCGGCGGTGAGTTCATAATAGAGTCGCAATTGCCCGAGCCCCATCCGATCTGGGCACAACAGTATGATTTCGATATGCAGCCCGCGTGGGCAAGGCGGATGGAGCCGGCCGCCGCATGTGCCGGAGAGAGCGCTGGTGTCCTGCGCATACTGCCGGAGTTGGCGATCTTCACGGGCGACACACGCTTTCTCGATCCGATCCCGGCAGCCGTGGCATGGTATGAGCGCTCAAAGCTCGAAGACGGCACATGGGCGCGTTATTACGAGCTTAAAACCAACCGGCCGCTTTTTCAGATAAGCATGGACAGGACCGCGTACTGGCTCAGCTACGAGGACCACGACACGCCTGATCATTACGGGTTCAAGGGTAATTATGGACAAGGCGTCCCGCGCGTGGCCGAGATCACCGCGCAGATCAGGAAGCTTGGACCGGAGGAGTACGATCGGCAGCGGCGGCAGGGTGCGGAGGTAACGGCTCGTAATGGGCCTGCATTGGCTACGGACGATCGGCAGCGGCAACCGAGCGATCTGACCGAGGCTGAGCGGATGGAGCGCGCCCGCGCGATGCAGGACGATGTGCGACTAGTGCTTCAGGCGCAAGATGATCAGGGCAGATGGGTAGAAACCGTTCCGCCGGATCACCGTTTTGTGAACCTTTGGGGTGGCCACGAACTGATTTCCATGCGTACCTTCCAGAACAACATGGGCGTGCTGTCGCACTACCTGCAGTTTGTCAACGGGAAATGAACTAAGCACAGCCGTCCTGTAGTTTTCCCGGAACTCACTCTCTCTGCTCTCCTTGTCAGGGGTATTAAGAACACGGTTTCACAGTAGGTGGTGTTAGGGTACATGGTGTAAGAGTAGTCTGATCAATGTATAGTAGTTTTATGAGTGTGGTAGTTGCCTTATCGGTCATTGCTTACATAATCACAGAACTATGAATTCCAGAGAACGAGTGTTAACCACCTTGCAACATAAAGAGCCCGATCAGGTTCCGTTTGATCTGGCGGGAACCACTTGGTCAGGAATCACCCATGGGGCGTATCAGAACCTGTTGTCGTATCTCAAACTGGACCCGGAGCAGACAGTATGGGCAGATGTCATCCAGCAGATTGTGGTACCATCCGAAAAAGTGATGGATATACTTGGAGTGGACTCCCGGGGCCTGCGGCCTTTAACCAGTCACAACTGGAACGTACATGAACAGCTGAAGGATGCCGGTAAAAATTGGGAATATCTTGATGAATGGAAGTTTATCCATCATTTTCCCAAAAAAAATGGAAACTGGTTCACGATCGTTAAAAACCCTATGGAGCACATTGAAAACCCCGGTATTCAGGATGTGGAACAGTTTGAATGGCCTTATGCCGCCGACCCGCGGAGAATAGAAGGGTTGCGCGAGGAGGCGTTGAAACACAGGGATAACGGCAAAATAGTGATTATCAAAGGGCTATGCGCCGGGATTTTTGAAATGCACCAGAGGCTGAGGGGTATGTCCAACGCACTGGTAGAGCCGTTTCTTTTTCCTGAGTTTTCCGACAAGCTGATTGGAAAAATCACCGATCTGAAGATTGAATTCTGGGAGATGGCTTTGGATCAGTTATCCGATGTTGTAGACATTGTAGCCGAAGGTGATGACTATGGAACACAGGCTTCGCAATTGATATCCCCGGATCACTTCCGGGAATTTTACAAACCGCATGCAAAGAGAGTTACCGATGCCATCCGGGAAAAAGCCCCGAATGCCTATATCATGTTTCACTCTTGTGGAAATGTGCGGCCCATTATTCCGGACTTTATTGAAATCGGTATCGACATATTGAATCCCGTTCATATCACCGCCACAGGGATGGAGGCCATACAACTCAAAAAAGATTTCGGGAAGGATATCGTTTTCTGGGGTGGTGGAGTAGATACTCAGCACGTATTGCCCTCAGGCACCCAGGAAGAAGTAGGCGATGATGTCAAGCGAAATATGGATGCCCTGGCTCCGGGTGGGGGTTTTGTGTTCACTACCGTTCATAACATACAAAGTGAAGTTCCGTCAGAAAACATCATAGCCATGAAGCAGGCCTTCAATACCTGCTGCAATTACTGATTTCTCGCGCAATTATTGATCTCCCGACAGGCCCGGAGGAGGAGAGTTTGGAGTAGTACCATAAAACAGGCCACCTGAATTAACCAACAGAAACGGTATCATGCGATACCACAACAATTCAGGTACCCTATGAAAACGAAAATACCACGCAGATTTGATCTGGAATTTAAACAACAAACTGTAGAACTGGCCTCGCCTGCGTCAAATTCAGTTGACCTGTCGCTGCTCTGGTTTATGCTGCCATGTTTCTATTTGAGACTATTCCTGCATATTAAAATCTTTAGGAAGGCCTAGGGTTTTATGGAGTTTGCAAGCTGGGTTTGGCTTATAATCGGTTATTTGATAGTGGGTGTTGGTGTTGCAGGAGTAGCTATCATTGCAACAATAGCTACAGGAAACTATGAGCTGACCATTATTATACTGCTGGGTTCTGTAGGAGTGTCACTATTCAGATTTACCAGACTGTACCTCATTGAAAACGCGGAGGAATCGGCTTAAACTCAGGCTTCTTTGATCTTTTTGCTGCAGGCACAGTTTGGGGTGAAACTTTCCGGACACCGGACCGGATTGAATATATGGCTCTTCCCCGTTTAATTGCTGTGGCCGAACGGGGCTGGGTGCCGGAACAGGACTGGATGTTGGTTGATACACGGGAAAGACGGTTGCAAAGACTTTCCGAAGTCTGGAATGAATTTTCAAACCGCCTGGGACAACGGGAGCTGCTCCGATTGTATGCATTCTCCACGTATAATACACACGGCAGACAGGTCCCTTATGCGAGTGGCCCGACCGGGCTTTCGGAGGATTGGCTTGAATTTGTACGTTTGTACTGATCTGCTGGTAAGTACAGTATCCGTTTGACCCTAATGATTGATTCCGGATTCACCCTGATGGGTTAGACCGTTTGAGGAACTACAAAGGGCTCCCTGTATTCTCTGGTCAACAGTGCGTCCGCTTCCGGATCGTTGACGAATTTCATTTGATCCGGATCGAAGTCCAG
Source organism: Balneolales bacterium (assembly GCA_007131625.1). Lineage (GTDB taxonomy): Bacteria > Bacteroidota > Rhodothermia > Balneolales > Natronogracilivirgulaceae > SLQC01. The sequence continues at coordinate 5,067 of SLQC01000172.1, forward strand.
AGAACGGCCCAGACGGTAGGAGATATTGGCCAGATGGATAAGAATACAGGTATAGACTCCATCCTTTATATCGCTATTGGACAGTTTTTGATCTCCGGCTCGTATGGCATCGATATAGGCCTGATAGTGATTGCCCAGTCCACCCGATTTGGGTCCCGGTTCGCGTTCTTTCCCAAGGTAGACCTGCCACTCGTTAACGTGTTTGGCCATAAACCCTTTGGATCCGTAAAACAGATTTCCCACTGTGTCGTCGGCACTGACCATGTAGTCGTGGGCTTCGCTGCGGTCGCTGAGAATCTGTTTGGAGTTGGTAATCCAGTGCCGGACTTCAAACTGAAGAATTTTCTTTTTGTCCCCGGCACCCTGTGGGTTGGGAAACTCGTAGAGAGCCATCAAATTGTTAGGGGTATTCTGATCATCATCGAACATGATATGGCCTCCCATGGCACTTATTTTGGTGGGCAGGCTGACCCCCAAACCCCAGCGTGCTATATCCATTTCGTGCACCCCCTGGTTGCCGATGTCACCGTTTCCGTATTCCCAATTCCAGTGCCAGTTATAGTGGAACCGATTTTTTGAAAACGCCCTTTTCTGTGCCGGACCCAGCCACAGGTCATAATCGACACCGGGAGGTACCGGCTCGTCCGGAGTTTTGCCGATGGTGTCGCGCCATTTATAGCAAAGGCCTTTGGCCATGTATACTTCGCCCATCTGTCCGCTGTGTAGATATTCTGCCATGCTCTGCCCACATGGATTACTTCTTTGCTCACAGCCGTCCTGTAAAATAAGATCGTATTTTTCTGAGGCTTCAATGAGTTTCAGTCCCTCAAAGACATTATGGCATACGGGTTTCTCCACCGTTACATGTTTCCCGGCCTGTAATGCCCAGATGGCTGCAAGGGTATGCCAGTGATTAGGTGTCACAATGGAAATAGCGTCAATGTCTTTGTCCTCATAGAGTTTTCTGAGATCGGTATATATTTTGGGCTCTGGCAGATCTTTTTCAGTAAAATGATTTTTTACCCGGTCTCTGAAAAGAGTACTGTCAACATCGCACAGAGCAGCCACTCTTACATTGTTGAGTTCGTTAAATTCTCGAATATGAGATTGGCCGAATCCACGGATTCCTATAACAGCCACATTGACGCGGTCATTGGCTCCCTTCCAGTTTGGATTTGCCAAAACCATGGGGGACAAGCCCATGCCAATCGATCCGGCCAGGGCTTTTTTGCTGAATTCTCGTCGGTTCATAGTTGTGATGATTTACTTAGGGGAAAAGACATGATGGTCACCGTCTTGCTGCAACAGCTGAAAAAATCTGACGGATGCTATGGTACCCAGGGTGTGCTACAGCACCCGGAGCTCGTCACCCTGTATCGTATGGTAGGTAAACGGACTCTTTTTTCCTATAGAAACATGCAAAAAAACAACCGGATCGAGTATGAAATTATGTTAAAAAAGGATGGAATTCCCACTCCGGCACCACATCCGATGTACACCATCACTTTGCCGGTGAGCTTGATATGGAAGTCACCGCAGGGATATGTCTATCCGTTCGTAATTTTCTCTTTCGATTACCTGATTGCTTAATATATTAAACACATATTATACACAAGCTCTCTCCGAATCTGGAGCCGGTGGCTATGAACTCTTGATATGTCCTGGATATCTCCCATTTGACCTGGAATTGATCATTCCACTACTTCAACCAATACAACATACGGACGATTACTTGGTGTTTTCAGAGTGATGGTTCCACGGTCTCCCCAATCTTCTCTGCTACCGGCCCATTGAACATCTACGATTTCCTCATCCGACCATAACAACTCGTCTATATCCAGCCAGCGAACTTTCACCTTATCTACATAGACCCATGGATCAAGGTCGATTTTGAAACGACCTGGTGGAAAATACACAGCGTACTGCTTACCGATATTCGCCGTCGCGTATGCTTCCATGGAAGAAGGCGCCGATGCCACCCTATTCCTTAACAGGTCGTTGTGCGGGCTGGCTGAAAAGATATCAAACTCTGACAGAAACATATCCATCGCTTTCAGATTCGTCTGTACACGTTCGTTCAGGCCTGATCCCCAAGCCCTCGGCAGTGCCGGACGATGGAAACGGGCCGCCGCACAGCCAGCAATAATATTCCGCCAAAAACGATCAACTGCCTCAGACTCGGTGCCTGCAGAATAGTTGCGTCCGTCCAGCCCCCCATAGATTTTTTCGTTTGCCATCGGCATAATTCCGTGTGAGGCGATTTTAGTGCGCCAGTTCATCAGATTATCCCAATGGCCTTGTCCTCGCCCTCCCCTGGAATCCTGGTTGTTCTGTGACACTTCGTAAAAATCGTATAAATCACTGTGTGTCATTATATGACGAACGGTGTTGCCCGGATCAAACTGCATGGTGGTGACATATACCTCTCTGTTGCGATCATTCGCTGCACGCTTGATAAAGCGGGCCCAATAATTTTCCCAGATTTTCCCTTCGCTGCTTTCATTGTTTATATTATAAAGAACATGGCCATAATCCAGTGTAAACGATAATACTCTATCTATAAACATTTGCTGATACCGTAGAAACTCTTCATTATTTTCTTCCACAGATCTGAAAAAATCACTCCTGGTAAATTCGTGAAATATCTCTGCCCCATTTGCAGCATCAGCACCATTATCATGATCAACTATTACATTAATGTTATTAAGCCATGGATGTTCCGAGTGAAAGTCGAATTGATCCCAAAGTGTGAGTTGAACGATAATTCCGCGTTTCGATGTCTCCTCCAGAAAAAACTCAAGGCGATTCCAGTATTCTTCGTTCCATTGGCCCAGATCGTATCGACCGTCTTCCAGTCGCTCGAAGGCGTAGACGTTGCCTTCATCGCGATCGGACATCGTGTTTCGGATATAGTTGCCGCCCACCGAGGCAAGAAGGTCGAGATGGTCGGTCAGTTGCGTTCCCGTCCACTGGAACGGGTGGTCTTCGTCGCTGCCGCCCAGCAGCACAACCGGTACACCATTGTACTGCCAGTAGTAGGGGTTCTGCGAATACGGCTGAATGCGGTTGGCGTTCGCATTTTCAACCG
>SLQC01000350.1 GCA_007131625.1 Balneolales bacterium
ATAGCCCTGCGTTTTGGTATCCTCGAGCAGGTGATCGTACAAAATCTTGAGTTTTTCCAATCCCTGACGTGTCCAGCCCTCTATGGTCGAACGGGCGATGGAAACACCCTGGCGCTTGAAGGTATCCATTTGATCACGCAAATCCGCAACAATATGAAAAACAGCCTGATGGAGCTCAAAGATAAAATCCTGCTACATAAACGCTCCATCATTGAAACCATAAATGATGAACTCAAAAATATGTGCCAAATTGAACACTCAAGGCACCGGTCATTTAGCAACTTCGTGTCCAATCTGCTTGCAGGGCTGGCTGCCTATTCCTTCTTCCCCAAAAAACCGGCCATCAAATATGATCCCGTTTATTCTAACCAAATTGCTATTTTTTAGAATCGAACTCAGGTTAATAGCATCTTAAACAACGTCCGGATGGGTTCCTCCTGCTGGTCGATGGCCTCCTAAACTTTTTTAATCTCTGCATCATTCAGTACCCGGTTTCGGCTTACCTCACTGCCTTTTTTCTTGAGGTTGTTGACAAGTCCGGCGTAAACTGACCTCCATTCCGGAGCAAAGTGCCCCCGGGGTCAGTATCTGCTGAAATAATAGATGAGAAAAGCTTTGTAAAACCGTGTCTTAATTCCACATAGGTACGATTGAGAGATATAGATGACTGACATAATTAAAAAGAATGAAAAGATCAGATGAATACAGGAATGGGGTCATTCATGGTCAACCGCACGCCCGAAGTATCCGATGATCAACGGAGCGTTCCGCGCCCTAATGCCGATCGGAAACGACGCCGGATTCTGGCCGATGATGTTCTCTAAGGTTTCATAATCCCACCCGGATGCCGGCGGAATAGCTTTCGGCCGTTGTTCTTCGAGATAATTGCGCAGACGCTGTGCGATTCCGGTGCCGAGTTCGTCTTCCGAGTAGCCGTTCGCCAACAGGTAGGCCGGAACCGCATAGGATGCCCACATCGACCTGTACAACAGATCCTGCGCCACAATACTTTCATGCATTGCTTCCAGATATTGAAGGTCGCCGGTAGCTTCAAAGAATTGAAGCAACACGGGGTAACAGTCGAGTTCGCGTCTGAAATTGTCGAAGTACAATGCCGCAGCCCCTTCTACGGGCAAGTCATCTCCGCGAGCTTCCCATATACGGATCGTTTCGGCAAGAAGCTTCTCCGCCACTTGTTTCGACTTTGGGTCGTGAGTCTGGGCGTAGTGATTGATCCAGGCGGAGGCAGCGAAGATGCTACTCCTTTCACCTTCGTTCAGTGAGTAATCACGGATGGTGTTCAAGGCATCACTGATGCGGTTGTGCCCGGTCAGCCACCAGGCGAGGTACAAACCCCGGCTCGGTGTATATTGCATCTGAATACTCCCGCTCCAGTGATCTTTATTGCGACGATGCATCCCACCAGTCCGTGGTAAAGGTGTACCCCGGAAGCGAGGCTGGCGTACATCCACATCCGCCACGTGCAGCGCATATCGTTTTGCCCCCATCAGCACATCCCGATCCTCGAGAAACAATCCGCTTTGGAACATTCCCGCATATGGCTCACCGGAACCGTTACGCCATCCATAGCGGCCGTAGGAGACCCACCGACCGGTATAAAACCCTCGCTCATGTCTATCGGTTGTTGCGAAGTTCGTACGTATATCACCGAAATTCAGCAGTCCGGTCCATCTCCATCGCATCTGCGAGGCAAGGATGAAATGCAGCTGCGCCTGAACCGATTTTACAAGGTGCTGGTTGTTTTCAAACGCTCCGTCTTTCCATGGACCCAGTGCGCCGGTATCCACGTACTTCTGCCGCGGAGCGAACCAGAGGTATGCTCGCGATTTTTCGCTCTTCACGGCCGCTTCAATGTTGTCCTTGTTCCCGCTATGCACGATACTAAATTCGGTGGTGAACGATATTCCCTCGGCAGTGACATGGTCGTCGAAATCATAATCCCTCAAGCCAAATTCACCCGGGGTGGTGGATCGTCGCAGATCCACCACACTACCGGCGTTTCCGTTCCACGTGGCAATCTGGATCTCATTTTCATGAACCTGAATCTCGCCCGGTCCCTTGAGCGTCATGTCGGGCAGAGCGAGACCCCACCAACCGTTGCCGGTTCGCAGCAGCCACCCTTCACCAGCATTCGACGGTCCGGCGGCTTCGTGAATCATTCGTCCGTCATGATCAATTGTCATTTGAGCATTCGGCCTGGTCGTCATGCTTAAAACTTCAGAGGCTGCAATGTTTCTGCTCAAACCGAGATCCGGAATCTGCACCAGCGCGGCATTGTCTTCCATCTGTAGTGTGATTCGGGCATCGTCCAGTCCGTATACCTCAGGATCCATGAATATCTGCCATGTCATCTGAAAACGCAGCAAGGGTGTGTTTTTGAATACATGGACGCGCAGCTGCCATTCCAGCTCTGAAGAGGGAGCACCTGGTCCCCCGTCGCCGCGTAAACGGTAAATATCGTAAAGCGGTGTTTTATGCTCTTTAATAATCTCATGCACTCGTGGTTGAAGCTCGATATGCTGCGCTTCAACCGCGACATCTTGGCGGGCTTGTGCCCAATGATATTGGCCTATCGAATCCCAGTACTCCGGATCGTTGGTATCCGGAATCGACTTCTCTTCGGTCAACGGCAGAATCCGGGCATGAATATCCAGCGTAAAAATCGGGATGTCGGGATGTTCAATCATGATGCTGCTCCCTTGTATAAACGAGACAGAACCGGATTCCTCACTTAAAGCATCTTTATCGCCTGATGTACCGGATTCGTCTGCAGTCGCGTGTAACAAAACCCTTTTATCAGGCTTATGATCGAAAGGCCATAGCCCCCGCACCCATAACAGTCGAACACTTCCGTCCGGCCAATAGTTGACAGGTTTAAGATAACCATCAACCGCCTCTCCATTGATATAGAGACGATCATGAGCCCCCGTCCAGTATAGATCCCCTTCAGCCAGGGGAACCGTTTGATGAAAAGGCAAATTTATTGACCCGTGCCCAGCAGCTTTCAGGAACTCGATTGGAGGATTCAAAGACAACACCAGATGATCTTCTGAATCGGATTGTACCGGCTCTGCAGCAGCTCTGATCAACCCAGATAATCCAATCATGATAACAGCGAATGAAAGGCAAACGATTTTGGAGCACTTGTGAACGGATACTGTATTTCGTGGTAATATTATATCTTCCATGGGGTTTATTCATTATTAGTTGAACTTTTTTTTAAGTAAAAGAGGTTCATCGCTGGTGAGTTTCCTTAAAACAGGTTCTATTAATTATTCTGTCTTAGCAATAACAACAATCCATCAAACCGAAAAATCAAAATCGTAACTTATTGGTGCACATATTATTTTGAACACAAAACACATGTTGGGTTAAAACCCGACGATCTATGAGGAAAAGTTAGTGAAAGAACTTGTGAGACATTCGAGTAAATACTAACGGGTCTGCGACCACATCGAACGAAAGCGACCGTCTGTTGTCCGGCCCGTATTGTAACGGGGAACCAGTTCTGGCTTACCCTGAAGGGTTGCCTCAAGGGTAAGTAATGCCAGAGGTTCCAGCGTATCAAATCGAGCGTTCACATGAGATGATGTGAGAAGGAAGAATCCGTCATGAAATCGGAATGAGACGATATTATCACCAATCTGCTCAGCTAAAGCAAGATAATCCTGATCGGGCACAGCCTGATTCAATTCCAGTAATGCCAGCAATACAACGGGATCGGAATTTTCGGTCTCCCAATTGATATTTACATCGATACCCGGTCTCCGCCCAAGATCACCCAGACCCTGATGCCTGGCCATCGCTCGAGCTGTATTCCAAAGCATCTGATCCTCTGTAAGACGGTAACCCAAAACATACGAGTAGAAAAGCAATCGGTCTGCCGTACCGGCCTCAAATCTTCTTCCCTCCGGTCCATAATAGCCGAAACGCCTCAGTTCAAAACCGGTCAGATCGGTTCCGTCAGCCAGCAACGGCCGCACAAGATTCGTTTGCGGATCATATCCATAGCTCGCAAAGGCATGTAGCCCCGATCGCCCCCACTCCACCAATCTTTCACCTGTGGTGCCACCAAAGTTTTCTCCTAACTGCAGCAGTGTAGCCATATTGTAACCATAGATTGCAACAGGACTTCTGATCACATTTCCCTCCAGCGCGATCTCCCCAAACTCCGGTCCTAACTGACGCTGGGCCCGATCACCATAGGTAGAGTACGTGTACCGGGGATGATTCGGGTCATCAGGAGGCTCTTGCCGTTTTTCCGGCTGACTGAATTGATAGACACCCAGTCCGGTTTCCGGATGACGGGCATTTACATATTGTTCGGCCAAACGTAAAGACCACTTAAGCGGTTCCTGTTGACCGGACAAAAAGTGGAGCATTGCAGCCGAATAGATCAGATCTGTGCCGGTGGGAATAAAAGACAGCCATCTACCCTCAAAGAAGGGCTCTGCCCCCACAAATTCCTGATCCCACACCGGCCCGTCCAACTCACTGGTAAAGGGATTCATGCGATTTATGTCCAGCACACTCCAATCCCCGACATGTGTATCCCAGATAGCTTTCACCAGCTGCTCCGTAACCTGAGGATTCACCTCCCACAGGAATGAGTAGAAGGGCAAAAAGTTCACAAGGCGATGATTGCCACTGCCGGCATAGCCTCGTTCATGCGTTCTCAAATCTACAAATCGGGTGTCCGCCCAATAGAACAATCCACTCCCGCTACGGTGATGCTCTATCATATACTCCGTAGCCTCAACCGCAGCATCCCGGTAACGGCTATCTCCCGTCATATTGCTGAGTCCCACCAGTGTGCGGAACAAATTCTGCTGGTTTGCCAGATTCGAGAGCATCCATTCGGTACTATCTCTCGGATTCACCCACATAGCTGCTGCTTTAGTATCAACATTGATGCCATCAGCGAACAAAGGGGTATGTCTGTCACCATACACATCCCGGCCGTGAGTGAGAACGTTGTCAGCAAAATCTGCAACAGTATCAAGCCGGGTCAGCTCACTACTTTCGTTTTCTGCTGTTGAGCACGACAGCAACAATGTGACAATCACCACTGAAATAAGACGTTTCATTTTATAACCTCCTAACCATTTGTTTATTTTTTGTGAGCAGCCGATTCAAGTGTGCTACCGTTTTGCGGATCTGTTTGCGGTGGATCCGCTTTCTCGTTTGCTGTGCAATCGGTCAATCAGCACGGGTGCTTTGTCCGGTCCAGTTCCGGAACAGGATATCGCGTTGTCCGGTGATCGTGGTATCACAGGATGTGATTTCCACCGCGTTCGAAGCGTTTTGGTGTTCATAGGCGTTGGTTATAACCGCGCTGTCTTCGCGGATGCCCTGGCGATCCCGGCATGCGCCGGATGCATCGACGGGACCTGCAATCAACAGTTTGCGGGGCGCCAAGGCAGCGGCCAGATCCGGAAGATCATAACGGTCAAGAGTTCCGGTTACGGTGCTGATATGAAAATTGGGATCGTAATACCGGGTCATCATGATGGAACGGTACGAGATGTAGGGACGGAGCAGGGCCACCTGCTCGATAACCGGTTCAAAAGCCGCGGCATGCAGCAGTACCGCCACCATGTCGCCCCGGGCGGCACCATATACCGATTCTGTTGTTTCCTGTTGCAGCAGCAAGCGTGTCAGCCGGACCGCATCCCCGGCCCGGATACCCGTAATGCTCCTTCCGGTCATCACGGAAGCAACCCAGACGTCAAAGGAAGTCGTATCAAAATCCAGTATTTGTGCGGTGTAATTTCTCAATTCACCGGGTCCCATTTCGCCGGTTCCTATCAAATCTGGGGCCAGTACAGTAAACCCGTTTTTTGCAAACCAGGCCATTTCCCCGTCTTCCCCAGCTTCGGCGGCTTTCCCCGATGGGTGAAGATAAAGCAGGGCTTTGTGGTTGGGTTGATCCGGGACCATCAGCAAATAGGGGATCACATAATCACCCTCGCCCGGAATGAAATACTTCTCGATCACATAGCCGTCACGCGGAATGCGGCCGGTGAATACCGGCTCATCGACGCTCTCCGGTTCCCTGTAGCCGGATAACTCTTTAGCGGCTTGCACGGCGGCCGGCACATGACGATCGGGGCGGGACCGGGACGATTGCAATTCGGCCAGCTGACTTCGGGCCTGTTCGCGGCTGAGCGTGAAAATGGTCTCACCGCCCAGGGAAGTGGCCAGCTGGCCGGTGGGAGTGACCCGCATCTCCTCATCGCTCAATAGTTCCACCTCCTCATCGCGGGGATTTCCCGGGAGGTTCAAATGCTTTTGGAAAAAGGCATACATGGCTTCCCGGTTTTTGGGGGTGGATGCATGGGGCCCTCCGTCCTCAACCATGTCAATATGATCCGGATAACCCAGAGCCCGATACATGGCCGACACTTCTTCATAGGCTTCCCGGGCGCCCTGGATACTGAAAAAATCCTCGGTTGTAGTGATTATTAATGTGGGTTTGGGTGCCCGTGCGATCAGGTAGTCGACTTTGTCTATTCCCCGCAAGATGACATGATACAGATTTTGTTCAGCATCCTGAGGACCGATCGTTTGCAGGATTCTTCTGTAACTTGTAATCCAGCATTCCGGAGCTGAGGCTGCAACCCTGTCGTCCAATGCAGCGATATAGGCGGTCTGGGTTCCTCCACCGGACCGGCCGGTCATGCCGATCCGTTCGGGGTCTACCTCCTCACGGGTAAGCAGATAGTCGATGGCCCGGATGCCGTCCCAGGTCATGTGCATCGCCAGTGAACTTCCGGACAGATACGACTGTACATTGGAATAGCTATGTTCGAGTGTCGCTCTGCCGACGACAGATTCACCGGATTCCGGATCGTAATACTCCAGGCGCTCACCCTGGCTGACCGGGTCAAATGCAAATACGACGAATCCTTTTTTTACCAGGTTCAGAATCTTGTGCAGGTAGGTCGGACTGCGGTAACCATCGGCGGTATGGCCGCTCAGGTAGAGTATGGCCGGGGCCGGTTGTTGTACATCCCGAGGCAAAAAAAGAGATGACGTGACATAAAAACCGGGTTGTGACTCAAAAACAATATGTTCCACCGTAATCTCATCCTTTTCGACGGTCCTCATGATCTGCGGATTCAGAGGTGTCCTTTCGGGGAAGGGTCCCAGGATATCGGCAATTGTTTGGCGGACATGACGGCGACGCTGTTCCCAGTCGGAGCGGGTGCGCAGTTTCGATACCTCTTCACGGCGTTCTTCCAGCAACCGGAAAGCTTCGGAGGACAGATGATGATACAAGGCGTTGTGAGTGTCACTATAGTAAATCCAGTTATTATTGGATGCATTGCCCCGGATAACATTGAGTTCGTCCTGTGCCGCGGAATCAGACCATAACAGCAGAAAAACCATCCCCATGCAAAGCGAGGCCGATAACCTCATCTGTTTCTTGTGTTTCTTCAATTTCATGATCGATCTTTATTTTAAGTTCCGGTTATATCACAATTCATCAGACAATGATTTCACGGTTTTAAACATAATACCTGAATGCTAACAGGCCTGCAGTCACGATGCAAATGGGTCTGTAAGCACAATGGTAACGGTTCTGCAACCACTATGATCACGAACTGTAACCACGATGCTAACGGGTCTGCAGCCACGTCGTACGGAAACGATCGTCGGTTGTCCGGCCCGTATTGTAACGGGGAACCAACTCAGGAGTACCCTGAAGGGTTGCCTCAAGGGTAAGCAATGCCAGGGGTTCCAATGTATCAAAGCGAGCGTTTATATGAGCTGTTGAGGGAAGGAAGAATCCGTCATGGAAACGGTATGCGACGATATTATCACCAATCTGCTCGGCCAACGCAAGATAATCCTGATCGGGCACAGCCTGATTCAACTCCAGTAATGCCAGCAAGACAACCGGATCGGCATTTTCGGTATCCCAATTTACATCAACGTCCATACCCGGTCTCCGCCCAAGATCACCCAGACCCTGATGCCTGGCCATCGCCCGAGCTGTATTCCAAAGCATCTGATCCTCTGTAAGACGGTAACCCAAAACATACGAGTAGAAAAGCAATCGGTCTGCCGTACCGGCCTC
>SLQC01000273.1 GCA_007131625.1 Balneolales bacterium
ATAACTGATAATCGGATAGTTGTGCGGTTCGTGAGCCCGGTGCTCCGGGCTTCCACCAAGTGCAAAAGAAACCCCACCGTTCCAGTTATCTGCAGTTACTCCCGGGCTGCCCTCCATATAGTTACCCTCTATATAAAAATGAGGTGTTATTTCCTCATCACCATCCGGTGCCGCCCATCGTTCCGGATCATAATGTGCTTTATTTTCAATTTGGAAAATTCTTTGCCGGGTTCTAGTCGGTGTGGCAGGACCCGGTTTTGAATAATTGTTAACCCAATTGACATGGGCCAGGGAGCCATCATAATGGGGGTTGTTACCCCAATTATAAATGACGTTATTGCGAAAATCTGCCTGGATGTAGGATCGCCAGGCAATTTTGGGACTTCTGGCATTGTTATGGGCGTAAAGATTGTGATGCAGACTTTCCCGCCGGGCGCGAATCACTCCTCCGTAGGCACGTCTCCCCTTCGGATGCACCGATTCATACAGGCCTTCAGTGATCATGGACCATTGAATGGTCACCAGGTCTATATCATCAACAGCAGCATAACTGGGTGAGGAAGTGGAGAGGGTTTCGTTGATCCCCCAGCTTGCTGAAACATGATCTACAATAATATTCGTACCTGAAGCAATTCGGATGGGAGAGCGAGAGGAAGTCGGTCCGGCCAAGTCACCCAGTCGAAAACGCATATAGCGGACAATGACATGATCGGCCGCAATGGTAAACTGATGAGTGGCCAGGGTGATACCACCGCCTGGCGCGGTCTGGCCGGCAATGGTCGTATATGGGTTTTCCAATCGAAGTCCCGATTCAAGAAAAATAGTGCCGGAAACACCGAATACTATTGTCCGTGGGCCATCGGCCGATTCAATCCCGTAGCGTAGTGAACCGGGACCCGAATCATTGAGATTTGTAACCTTGTATACGTCGCCGCCACGACCACCCTCTGCATAGCGGCCAAAGCCTTCGGCGCCGGGAAAAGCAGGTTGCTGGGCAGCTGTAGATGGAATGTGCAAGACTGACAGAATGAAAACAACTAATACCGCAAGAGACCTTACACGCAACAGGCTTCTTGTTTCTGATGTTATTTCGTACATACGTTACTCCTCGTTACACCTGCACATGATTAATTATATAACTATTAGATCCAATAATATAAAAAAAAGTATTTCCAACTGAAATCCCTGCAGTAGTACCCCCCCAAAAAAAAAATCTTTTTAAGTTGTTATCCAATCAATTTAATCATTCATAAAAAGGGAAAGCTTGTATATGTTAGGAATTTAAATACATATATTTCAATAGGTTATAAACTAATAAACAAACTTTCTCCATGACACATACTGCAAAAAATTACGGTAAGCAACAAACCGGTCAATCCGAGATATTTCCGCAGTATCAGATCCGATCATTGGTGGAGCCATCCTTGATCGTCTGGCACACAGCGCGCATCAAATTACGTTGAAAGGAGAATCCATTCGCAAAAAACTACGTCTTAACAACTCGCCTAAATCACAACTGGAAATCAAAAATGAATCGCCTTAAATTGAGTCAATCAACTTAGCTATAGGGTGGGGAATCTTAGTGACCCTGGGTGGGGAATACTAATGACCCGTGACAATTGAAACACCCACAAGCCAGAGGAATGTTGACCATTCACACCGACTCACTATACTGAATCCACCAAAACAAGGATTGAAACACGGAATGGAAAACAACAGGCTCGATCCGTTAGCCCTCTCACTATACTGAATCCACCAAAACAAGGATTGAAACTCAGTAACATCAAAATATAAGGAGGAATAATATGAATCATTCTTATCAAAAACCTTTATCGCGCCGTAAATTCATTAAAGACACGGGGAAATTCACTGTCACATCGGCTCTTGCAGCAGGGCTCTTTCCAAATGTTTATGCTGCCGAAAACAACACCATCAAGGTAGCATTGGTCGGTTGCGGTGGCAGGGGGGCCGGTGCGGCTTCCAATGCCATGTCCGTAAAGAACGGCCCGATCAAACTGGTCGCCTTGGCTGACGTATTCGAGGAACGTATAAAACGAAGTTACGATAACCTGGAAATAATTCATCCCGAACAGGTGGATGTTCCTGAAGATCACAAATTCGTAGGTTTCGATGCGTATAAGCATGCCATGGATTGCCTCAGACCGGGTGATGTTGTCATATTAGCCACTCCTCCCGCATTTCGCTGGGTACACTTTAAATACGCCATAGATAAAGGCCTAAACGTCTTTATGGAAAAACCCGTAACGGTAGACGGGCCAACAACACGCAGGTTTCTGCAGCTTGCGGAAGAATCCGTGAAAAAGAACCTAAAAGTTGGTGTCGGGCTGATGTGCCGCCATTGTGAAGCGCGATGGGAACTTTACGACCGTATTCAGGATGGTCAGATTGGCGATATTATGACCATGCGAGCTTACAGGATGCACGGGCCTATCGGTTATTTCAGGTCCGATCCCAAGCCGGGTAATATCAGTGAAATGCTTTACCAGACACAGCGGTTTCACAGTTTTCTGTGGGCCAGCGGAGGCAGTTACAGTGACTTTTACATACACAACATAGATGAATGCTGCTGGATGAAGGATGCCTGGCCGGTGAAGGCCCAGGCTACGGGAGGCAGACATTACCGCGGCAATTCGGTGGATCAGAATTTCGATAACTATTCAGTAGAATACACCTTTTCCGATGGCACCAAGCTGTTCCTATATGGCAGATGTATTGACGGCTGTCATAATGAATTTGCCAGTTACGCTCATGGCAGCAAGGGATCTGCGGTCATCTCGCAGGGAGGCCACTCGCCGGCCAGGTGCCGTATTTACAAAGGGCAGGACCTGGAAAAAAATGAATACATTTCTTGGTCATTCTCCAGACCGGAGCCTAATCCATACCAGCTTGAATGGGACCACCTGATCGAAGCAATTCGTGAAGACAAGCCATTCAATGAAGCAAAACGCGGCGCCGAAGCCAGCCTGGTAACCTCCATGGGAAGAATGGCTGCACATACCGGCCGGATCATTACTTATGATGAAATACTCAACTGCGAGCACGAGTTCGCTCCGGGACTTGACAAATTAACGGAGGATTCTCTTGCGCCGTTGAAGGCAGGTCCTGACGGTAAATATCCAGTCCCACGGCCGGGAATTGACCGTTTCGAGTACCTTTTTACTATATAGCGTATATCGCAACCGACACATAATTGATAAGGCGACGTGAAGTTGCAACGGCTATTATACTCACTCTACTGTATTCACTAAAACAAGGTTTGAAACACAATATAAATGGTCTTAACAGCCTAACCATTTCACTTTCTTTAATAATCACTAAAATTACTATAACCAAAAGTAAATCAAATAGAAATTAGTACCTTTGAAATCCTTGTCATGATGATTCTGATGATTATTCTTGCTCTTGGTTTATCACTTCTCACCACTCCTTGCGAGATAGGCCGGCCTCTATCTCACTGGAAGGAGGGCCAACTCGAAATTCATCACATTAATACCGGTCGTGGCGACGCTACATTTTTCATCTTTCCCGACTGAACCACTATGATCTTCGATGCGGGTGATATGTCCGACGATACCCGCCCCAAAGGCTATATACCACCGCCACATCCCGATGATTCCCGTTCCGCCGGCGAATGGATCGGCCGGTACATCAAAGCCCGACACCCTAACCGTGCCGATGCCAGATTCGACTATACTCTCATCAGCCATTACCATGGTGATCATCTCGCCTACTATACCTGTGGCGATTTGCAAGAGCCTATGGAGCAAGCCATCGCCTGGACAACCGGCCCTGTTGATATGCATGTAACCAACCACCACGGCTCTCAAGCACATCCTTTCTCAGCATCCTTCAACCCCGGGTGCACATCGTCCAGGTATGGTCTGTCATTCAGCCGCGACCACACGTTTTTGAACGACTTTTAGACAAGTCTATCTACCCCGGCTCTCGTGACATATTCCTCACAAATGGCATGTGGCCGGGCCGGGCCGAACATTTTCTTGAACGCTACGAGGAACGCGTAGCACAACTTATCGACAATTATTCTGTCACAATCGGTGAAAAGTACATCGAGGAATATATGAACATGGTTGCATCTGACCAGGGACACATTGTTGTCCGTGTTGATCCCGGTGGCGATCAATACCGAGTGATCGTTCTTGACGACACCTACGAAACCTTTACGGTAAAATCAATCCACAGTCCTTACAAATCCCGTTAATTCCCGGATCAGAACAGCGATTCGTCATCCTGCTCCTGGCTTGTAAAATGTGAAAAAGTTTATAATAAGTCTTTATCTATCAGGCAATGAGAAACTGATGAAGGCGTCACTGTTTCCTTCACCTGCCCGCGTGCCCCCGGTCGCTGCGATGATCACATATTGTTTACCATCGATTTCATAAGTCGAAGGTTTGGCATAACCTACAGCCGGCAGATCATGTTCCCAGAGAATCTCTCCGGTAAGCTTGTCAAAAGCCCGAAACTTCTCGTCTTCGGTAGCTGCGATGAAGACCAATCCCCCTGCAGTAACCAGAGAACCACCCATATTCCGGGTTCCCGTAACCGGAATTCCCTGCTCGGTCAATTCCTTATGCTCACCTAAAGGTACTCTCCAAACCAGTTCACCGGTATTCAGGTTAAGGGCATTCAAAGTTCCCCACGGTGGCTTCGTTGCGGGGTAACCGTCCTGATCCACGAATGGCCGATAGGCAAAATCGACGGTATAATAGAAGTTGACCGAATCAGTCTGTGAGGTTTGTCCATTGGACTGCCCTTTGATTTGTTCTTCGGTTCGCCGCCCGGATTGTCCTTCGGTACGCTCCTCAGATTCAGCAATGCTCCCATCTTCATCCACGTTAAACAAATATTCAGCGATGGCCTCTTTCTCTTCATCAGACAGATATGGAAAGGCCGGCATTTCCCCCAACCCGATCTCCATGATGTTCATTATTTGCAACTTTGAATATCTGTCATCCACATTGACCAGAGAGGGAAAATGTATGGGTTCCCGGCCTCCCGGACTGCTGTGGCAACTCGCACAATTTGTTCGATATATATTTTGACCCTGTACCACCGCACTTTCCACAGTGACAGCCGGTTCTATGACTTTTCGAAGAGCCATTGTGGTTCCGTATTCATTGGCATTAACATATAGGATATTGGTCTCGGGATCGTAAGAAGCTCCCCCCCATAAAGCACCACCCCGGGTTCCCGGGAAAGTCAGTGTTTCCTGTTCTCCAGGCGGGGTATATGGGCCATCATACTTTACTTCTCTGAATCGTCGAAGTGCATAATCCCGGGCTTCCGGAGAAATATTTGTGAGGTCATCTTCCGTTATATGCTGGCGGGTAACTGGCACCGGCCTGACCGGGAACCGCTGGGTCGGCCACGATTCCTCACCTTCGATATCTGATTCCGGCACAGGCCGCTCTTCAACCGGGAAAAGGGGTTCACCTGTTTCCCGGTCGAGTACAAATACAAAACCCTGTTTGGTCACCTGTGCCAGAGCATCCATTTTCCTTCCATTCTTTTCAATCGTAACCAGATTTGGAGGAGCCGGCAGGTCGTAATCCCATAAATCATGTTTTAGAACCTGATAGTGCCAAATACGTTCGCCTGTATTGGCATCCAGTGCCAGAATGGTGTTGCTGAACAGATGCCGGCCTTCTCCACGGGTTCCGGGTGTATAAAAATCCGGCGCCGGTGATCCGGTAGGGATAAACACTATTTCACGTTTGGTGTCCAGGCTCATTCCTCCCCAGTTGTTGGTTCCACCAGCCAGTTGCCAGGCATTGTCTCCCCAGGTTTCATGGCCGAATTCACCCGGATGTGGTATCGTATGAAATGTCCATTCCATTTCACCTGTTCGGGTATTATATGCCCGTATATGTCCCGGGGCGGAGCCCACTCCTTCGCCGACAGTCGAGCCCAGGATCAACAGGTTCTTGTGAATGATGCCCGGGGAGGTAGAACCGACAGAAAGCAGGGCGGGATCTCTGCCAAGGCCTTCTCTCAAATCCACTGACCCACCATTTCCGAATTCAGAAATCAGTGACCCCGAATCAGCATTCAGTGCGTACAGGAAAGTACCCGCTGTCAAGAAAATACGTCTGTCCCCCCTCTCCTCCCAAAAAACCACTCCACGATTAACCCGTGTCGGATCCCTTCCCTCAAAAGGATCGAAAATCCAGAGCAGGTCACCGGTAACGGCATCCAGCGCCGCAACTTTGATTCCGGGAGTCGTCAAATACACCACGCCATCAATGATAATCGGATTGGATTGACTTCCGTCACGACGCTGGTCACCCGAGTTGTAAATCCACGCTGTTTCAAGTTGATTTACATTATCGCGATTAATTTGATCCAAAACCGAGTAGCTGCTGGCGGTGGGATCTCCCTTATAAGATTTCCATGT
Organism: Balneolales bacterium; assembly: GCA_007131625.1. Classification (GTDB taxonomy): domain Bacteria; phylum Bacteroidota; class Rhodothermia; order Balneolales; family Natronogracilivirgulaceae; genus SLQC01. The sequence continues at coordinate 6,434 of SLQC01000273.1, forward strand.
CCGGTACGGTTCGTCTTTATGCTGACATGATGCAGTCAGTAATATAATGACGATAGTTGATAAAATGAATATTTTTTCTTTTATACCCATATTGTCGGAAGAAATAATACATTAAGGGAAGCGATATGTTATTCATGGAAAATAAGATATTTGTGGAAAAAATAAAGATGTTCAGAAAAACGCAACGAACCACCGGAGCATAATACCACTGGAACGAAAAACTTTCACCAAGATCACATATCCAACATTCATTAATCCGGGTTTCCAAATGGAAATATGAAGTGTGTTGAATGGAATCGTACGTACGGTGGTGTGAGAGGACAGATAAAGATAAGTTGTGTTTTACATTATATCTTTATCTTCCTACTTGATGCGCCCGGTAGGGCGCATTCACCTGAGAGTGAAAGTCTTCTGTGCACCCGACAGGTCTCTTGTTCAAGTTATTATTGACCCATCCCGTCAACCATGAAAATTCTGCTCACCGGTGTTACCGGCTATATCGGCAAGCGATTGCTCCCTGTCCTGGTGAAAAACGGGCATCACGTGGTCTGTTGTGTACGTGACCAGAACCGGCTGAATATTGACACCACCCTCGCAAGCAAAGTTGAAGTTGCCGAAGTTGACTTTCTGAAACCGGAAACACTTTCTGCGATCCCCAAAGATCTGGATGCCGCTTACTACCTCATCCATTCCATGTCCTCCCGGTCCGGAAATTTCCAGAACCTCGAGATAGCGTCCGCCCGCAACTTCCGGGACTATATGAATACTACGGCGGTGAAACATGTCGTCTATCTGAGCGGCATCATCAATGATCAAAACCTTTCAAAACATCTGGAATCAAGAAAGCAGGTCGAGGAAATTCTATCCGGCGGAAGCTTTTCTACCACTACACTCCGTGCCGGCATCATTATAGGATCCGGAAGCGCATCGTTTGAAATCATTCGCGATCTTGTTGAAAAGCTTCCGTTAATGATTGCGCCCCGGTGGTTAAAGACACGTTCTCAGCCGATTGCGGTACGTGATGTGCTTACATTTCTTGAAAAAACGCTTTGTGATGAACGGACTTACCATGCCAATTATGATATTGGAGGGCCTGATGTTCTGACTTACAAACAAATGCTCGGGCAATACGCAGAAGTTCGCGGACTCAAACGGATCATTCTATCCGTACCGGTCCTGACGCCGCGCCTTTCATCCTACTGGCTCTATTTTATGACTTCCACTACCTATTCGCTTGCAATAAAACTTGTGGACAGCATGAAAGTGGATGTGACCTGCCGGGACAACCGCCTGGCCGGGATATTGGGCATCAAGCCAATCACATACAAAAAGGCGGTCTCGCTGGCATTCAAGAAAATCGACCAGAATGCGATAATATCCAGCTGGAAAGATTCCATGATCAGTGGTCGATTGTCGACCCGGCTTTCACAGCACATACAGGTGCCGGTCGATGGATGCTTCAAGGACAGGAAAGTGCGTAACATACAAGATCAGGAAAAGGTTTTGACGCGAATCTGGGGTATCGGGGGGAATACCGGATGGTATTATGCCGACTGGTTGTGGCATATTCGCGGATTTTTCGATAAGATGTTCGGCGGGGTAGGTTTACGCCGGGGGCGGACCTCCGTTGATGAGATCAACACC
>SLQC01000422.1 GCA_007131625.1 Balneolales bacterium
CAGAATCTGAATGTAAAAACCTTTGTCGGCACCAGTGAAAATGCGGTCAAGGCACAGATTTTCATTGCCCTGATTGCCTGGCTGCTGCTGGAGCTGCTACGACGCGTCAAAGCAAAGGGCAAAACAGCGTTCTCAAATTTTGTAGAGAAAATACGTATCTGCCTGAGTTTTTATCTCTCCCTTGATTATGTGATCTTATGGATACAGCCGAAAACCAGGCGTATTAGAAGCAAGCAAATGCGATTAGAGTTTGAAGGCAAAGGAACCCTTTTTTGAAAAGCATGACTTTTTTTCCAAGTTTTTCATGATTGGGTGTATTAATATCAATATCTTAGCTAAAGCTAAACCACTATATCCCGAATTGTTCGGATGAGTGTGTATTGGGTGCTAAGTTTTTTTGTTGCATCCTGATATAACGGGCTGTGGCTTCCAGTTCCTTGTGATTCAGCGATGTGCCCACCGGCTCCATTTTTTTCTCAATATCGTCGGCAGCCATGTTCATGAAACCTTCGGTTCAGTGATTCATACCATTGTCAGCGCACAGGTCGTTCATATACTGAAAACCCGTAACCAGGACCTAAGTTTCATGTTCGACTTCGATTGGTATCCGGATAAGTCCGGCAATTCCCACTGGCAACTTTCCCGTGCCGATTTTGTGCCGGCGTATCTAAAGCTCTTTGAAACGGACCGGAGCGTTTTCCGCGAACGCATTGATGAGGGACTCCGGGTACTGGCGAAATGCACGGTCTGTCCGCGTGACTGTCGTGTCAATCGCATGGAAAACGAAACCGGCAAGTGTCGTACGGGGCGGCATGCGTGGGTTAGCAGCTATTTCGCTCACTTTGGGGAAGAGGATTGTCTGAGGGGATGGAACGGATCCGGTACGATCTTTTTCTCCTTTTGCAACCTGAAGTGCGTATTCTGTCAAAACCACGAAATCTCATGGAAAGGGGCCGGCAGAGAGGTGACGGCTGATGAAATCACCGGGATGATGCTCAGCCTGCAGCAACGTGGATGTCACAACATCAATTTTGTGACGCCGGAGCATGTGGTCCCGCAGGTGTTGGAGGCCATTCCTGCGGCCATAGAGAAGGGATTGCGTCTGCCGATCGTCTACAACACCAGCGGCTACGACTCCCTGCACTCGTTGAAGCTGATGGAAAACATCGTCGACATCTACATGCCCGATTTCAAATTCTGGGATCCCGGGCTGTCGCAATTTTACATGACCGAAAGCACTTATCCGGAGGTGACCCGGGCAGCGGTGAAGGAGATGCACCGCCAGGTCGGCGATCTGAAATGTGACGAGGACGGGTTGGCCCTGCGAGGTCTTCTGGTCCGCCACCTTGTTATGCCGAACGGTGTCGCCGACGAGAAGGAGATCTTCCGGTTTCTCGCCGATGAAATTTCCCGCAATACCTACGTCAACGTTATGGATCAATATTTTCCGGATGCCCAGGTCGTCCGAAAACCGGATCGCTATCCGGATATCAGCCGCAGAATTACCGGCAGCGAGCTTAAACGGGCCCGGCAAGCCGCTCTCGATTCCGGACTGCACCGGCTGGATGAACGCTGGAGACGCATGCCGTTATAGGCGAAACTATGCTGTTGTGAGTGACGTAGCAGACAAACCGGACACACAATGCCAATGCTTTCTATATAACACTGACGATAGTGTTTGCAACAGCGCTCAAGAACGGACAGGGTATAAGGACAAGCAGAATAAGAGCTTATTTCTAAAAAACATAAACAATATTCATTGACTTCTTTTTTTGTGGTAATCACCCATTACCTTTTTCAAAAAAAGACACTAATTACCTGTCAGCCGCACTGTGATCGTACCTTCCTGGCCATCAAACACCCATGCCGGCACCCTGACCTCTACCCGCTTCAAATCTTCTATGCGTTTATCCAGTTCCATGGGTGGCGGATTGAGTGATATGACCGAAACATTACTATCAGCTGGAGAAAGGATCTCCAGAGTCAGCTCTTTGTCGTCCTTCTTTAAGATGGCACCACCTTTGACAGGGATCACCTCTGCTGTGGTAATCAATTGCCATGTAATTACCTTTGTGGACTCCGAAAGTTCCACATTGTCTTCTACCAGGATGGAGCGGGGACCTTCCTTCACAAACCTTCTGGAAGCACTCTGCAAATGTCCATCAAAAATCTCTGTCAGGTCAAAGATTGCCTCCGGGTTTGATCCCCCATCTCCATCGTTGAAATCCACCAGCGGAGCATATCCATCGGCCTTATGCAGAGCGTCATTGGCGGTCAGGGTGCTGTGCCCGAAATTATTGTAGGCCTGAAGAGTCCAACGGTCGCAATCCTGACACCGTTCCCATAAATTAAAACCGGTCTGTTCAATAGTTGCGTAACTCTGCATCCCCTGATCAATGCTCCAGCGAACTCCATCCAATTCAAAAACAAAACTCCCGGCATCCATATGACCGTGACTGATGGTTGCTCGGCCCCCTTTTGCTCCCAGATAAAAAAGCTCCGGATTGTGTTCGGGATCATTTTCACCACCCCTGAATATTACCACAGGATTGACACCGTCCCCTTTCCAGATCAAAGGTAACGGCTTATGTTCCACGGGTTGATATTCAGAGAGCCAGACCAAGGCAGGTCCATCAAAACGCGACCTCCTGCGATCATCTTTTTGGTCTGTAAAATAGGATGGATCAAAATACAGGGAGTTGCCGGTATGTGCTGCAAACCACATAAGATTCACCACACCATTGCCTCTGTTGAACCATGCATCGGTCTGTTCTTCGCGACCGCGATCATTAAGCAAATTACTGCCGGCATCAAAAAAATTAAAAAATTCCCCTGATGGGCCCACAAGCAACATTCTGTAATCCGCACTCTCTAAAAAGCCCGGTGATTCGGTAATACCAAAGTCGGTTCCGAATGCACTGGTAAGCATAGACTCCGTTATCACCGTATACATCGTACCATAATCCCAATAAGTTGCCCCCTCAGGATACACACCATCGGGAGCATACTCATGTAATGCATAAGGCATTCCATCCAGTGCACGATTAATTGTTTTTGCGGCCAGATGCGGATCTCTATCGGCAATGGCAATGGCTGCGGCAATCATCCCACCATGACATACCTGATTCCAGTTGTTGTTTCCGGTTATCCAGCCCCTGTTTCCTTCAAAACCGGGTTTTAATCCTTTTTCAATCAAAGCTTTTTCTGCAAGTTCAACAGTTGAAACCGGCAAATCTTGTCCGGCCCAGTCAAGCGCCAGAGCTACGGCAAGTGCCATCTCACCAGTGTCAAGAAAATGAGATGGGTTCCAGTCGATATAATTACTGACATTTATCAACTCCCGGTTTATGCGCTGTAACACATCGGGGTCTCTTTCTATATGATAGACCATACCCAATATACCCAGGCGGTTCAGCATCTGTCGGGAAATACCAAGCATTCTCCTTCCATCATAAATCTCCCGCTCAAGAAGGGGTTCCTTCATGATCCGGCCGGCATCTTTTTTCAGCGTTTCAAAATAGGCCTGAACCACAGGATCATGTTCAAGATTGTCTCTGAGCCTGCGGTCTCTTTCCCTATTGAGCACAAGCCTGGGCGTCTGATCTTTCAGGTTTGCCATAAGGAATTCAACCGTCATGGGGTTATCCAGGCGGTGTATTTCATCTGACCGTGATTGGGAAATTGCATTCTGCTTAAGGAGAAATAAAAATAACAACAAAAATAAAGCAGTATGTGATGTTGTAACAAGGTGATTGGTCAGTGATTTCATCTGTTTATTTTTTTAATTCTAAGGACAGATGTAATGTCCATGTCGAAAATAATCATGCTTTTGTGTGTCGAATTGCCGACATGACCAATTCGCTTACGCGTTTCACTGAGCATGTGTTTATTTTTCTATTTCTAAGGCTACGCGGAGCATCCATGTGTTTCATCAAGCGCCTTTGTGTCGAAGGCTTCTGTCACGGATGTTTCACCATAAGTTAAGTATAGTATGGATTTATTAATTGCCGGAAAACTGCGCTGTGATTATTGATACAATAACATACCACATCAGGTATATAGAAATTTGATATTGTGCTATGTATCCATTTTCAATCAGCGATCCTCCAGGCTTTTTTTATCTTAAAATTTTTCACAAAGAGACGCGACATCGGTACCTGCCTCCCTGGCCAGATTTGCAAAGTCGGTTTTACCACCGTGAGTGAGTGATAAATTGAAAAGATGTAAATATGTTTATAAGTCTAACTGTAACCGCAAAGATGCGTTGCGTGTCGGTGCCAAAAAAGCGGGACGTTCGACATAATAATATCGAAGAACATTATCTACAGCAAATGTAGTAGTCAAATCAAGATTATCCCGAAAAAAGCTGAAGTGTCTGCCCAGGCGCAAATCAAGCACATAAACAGGCACCATAGCATCCGCATCAGGAACGAACAGATTAAAATCTGAATCCTGACGCTCCGGCAAGCTCAGGTAACGAAAATCGACACCGGCCAAAACACTGCCCGGCAGTAATGCGTGCAATCCGGTTGTCACCTGATGTCGCGGACGATAAACCAGAGGCTCATTCAGGATCAAATCTTCCGGTACCAAAAAGGTATAACCGAACTTTAATTCATGATTATTGGATACATCAGCCGCCGTCATTGTAACTTCAGCACCCCGGATCCGGGCTTTCGTAAGATTGACAAATTGAAAAGCTCCAATTTCTTCCCGGAATCTTGGTTCAATCAGTCCGTCATATTCATTCCAAAAAAGTGCCAGATCCATTTCAAATAAACCGATTTGATGTAACCGGAACACATATCCGGTACCCACTTCAAAACCGATGGATTCCTCCGGTCTTAAATCCAGATTAAATTCAAGTGGGAGAAAGTCCCTGTTGTTCACAAACCGCTCGGAGACACTGGGAGCACGAAAGCCGAGCCCGAAAGCACCGCGCAAATGAAAAGCTTCCGTTATATTATAGGCCAGATTTAATCTTGGACTCAATCTGGCCGCTACATCTCCGGTATCAATGCGGTAACCGTCAAATCGCAATCCTCCTGATGCCGTGACTTTTCTGCTCAGATTCCGTTCATATTGAGTAAAGACTGCATATTCAGGCTGATTCCGCAACAGCAAGCTGTCATGTCCGATAAAAAAATCCGATCGGGCAACGATATCATCATAGGTGACTCCGGCCACAAGATTTTGAAGCTGATCCGGGACCCAGGTCGCTTCCCACTCACCGCCATACCGAAAACCGGTTGTATGCTGATCTTTATCCCGTATCTTTCCTTTACTGTCGACTGGACGGATGGCCATGGCATATCCACGTCCCCTGATGGTGTAATAGAAAGTGCTATGTACGTAATGTCTGAATGATGGCAGCAGAGAATAGTATTCGTTTTGAACATAATTGCCTCCGGTTGCTACATTTCCTCCATAATGGATACGACCTTTGCGAAAGGGATCATTTATACCATTCCAGTAGAGAAACTGCTCTTTTCGGCCACCCCGTAAACCGGTAAGTACATCGAGTTGCATATTATCCGCGAGGTGCCATCCGATTTTGGAATATAGTTGCAAAGCATGTTGCGAAGTATTTTCAAGATAGCCGCTGTCGTTACTGTAAGTACCGTTAATCCAGAAGCCGAAATCATTCGAAATGGCTTGCGAATGAGAAAAAACAACACCACTAAACGGTCTGTATTCTGCCGCACCTTCCCATTCTTTCTTCCATTCTTCATGTACAGCCGGCTCATAAAAACCGGAATAGCCGCGCAGCATCGTTTCGGGCTCATCGGGAAAACCCTTGGTAATCAGATTGACGACACCACCCAGTGCGCCGCTGCCATATAAGGCCGAACCGGGGCCTTTCACTACTTCAACCCGCTCGATCCGGTCCATCGGCATTGCATCCATTTTGATATCGGCCTGTCCAGGCCCCATCAATGGAACACCGTCTACCAACAGCAATACCCGGCTTCCAACACCATACGCATATCCTGAAGATCCGCGAATGTTAACCTGTTCTTCGGCGACCTGCACACCAGGTACGTAGCGCAATGCATCGTCCAGGTATGTTACATTACGCCGCTCCAGTTCCATCGCATTCATCGTACTCATACTGATGGGTACCTTGCCTGCAACCTGTGGCCTTCGCGTAGCCGTTATCATAATGTTACCGGAAGTGAATGTAATGGATTCCAGTTCAAATGTAACTTGCTTAATCTCTCCCTCTTCCAAAGTAATTTCCCGTGATAAACGCCCGTATCCAACCATACTCACCTGAATATCGTATGACCCCGGGGGAAGACCTTTCAATTCAAAGCCTCCATCCATGTTGGATACCGTACCATGCTCAGTTTCGGAGATGAATATATGCGCACCAGGTAGCGGTTCCTCCGCTTCGTTAATCACATTACCAACCAAAACGGCTTCCAATGCAGGCAGAAACACCAATAGTGCTGTTATATATAAAAGTGCAATGATCATATGCAAGTGTAAGTACTGTGATCATATGCAAGTGTAAGTACTGTGATCATATGCAAATGTAAGTGTAAGTGCGATAATCATAATTATGGCATTCAGGGTGGAAAATCCGGCAAATTATCAAAGTCAACAACGATATCGATTTCTACGATATCACCACGCACAGTAAATTCTCCGCCATTACCTTCATACAAACCGACTACACGCCAATCGAAAATATTATTTGAAAACTGCCAAGCAACTCCGCTGTAGAAAAAAGTATCGTTGTGTACTTCTTCCAGTATCACCTTTTCCTGATCCACATGAATGTTCAGGTGATTACTGATTTCCATTTCGGTCAGGCGCAAAAAATCACTTATTGATTCCGGAATAAAACGCATGGCGACGAAACGCAAATCGTAGATTTGATTTTCGTCAGGCCATTCACCCACGTAGGTGATTTGTGCATGAATTTCTCCTTCTTCATCAACCGGCTCAGTTCCAACCGGTTCCAGCCCCTGATCGCAACCGGATAGCAGAATGATAAAGAATGAGAATTTGAATAGATTTTTCACGCTATGAAAAGTGCTGTAACGATTTCAATAAAAAGAGTCCCTAATGAAACTAAGAAAAAAGTTATCACTGTCTTTATGTAATGAATTATCACTGATTCCAGAATAACGATATTCAAATCAATTCACACCTTGTATACCATGGTGAACCGACCCGATGATGATAGGCAGGAACAAAAACCAGACATGGTAATTAAACTCAGATATCCATAAGCCGAGATCCGGATTCCGGATCAAATATGAGCGGGAAACGGGATTTGAACCCGCGACCCTCAGCTTGGGAAGCTGATGCTCTACCCCTGAGCTACTCCCGCTTGACTCCCTGATTATTAATGTACTAACTGAAATATCATTTTTGCAAGCGTTATTATCGATACTCAGCTACACGGTAGTGATGCCATTTTTGTTTTTCATGTTATTACCTGTTCAAGTATTTCAGTTGCTCTGGAAGAGTGACGCCTTTGCCATTATGGGATAATTAAAGAGAAACTTTATACATCCACTCGATAAACTTTATATTTGATTACTCAATGTTGTTGCAGAGTAAACTGTGAAAATTGGTTTTTAAACATAAATATCTATAAATAAATCCAAAATTCGGAAAAAAATCATGTCTGATAAAAAGATTATTGTCGTATTTGGAGCTACGGGTGCGCAGGGAGGTGGACTTGTGCATGCCATTTTGAATGACTCTAACGGCGGATTCACGGTAAGGGCTGTAACCAGAAACAGCAGTTCCGACAAAGCCAGAGCTCTGGCCGAATTGGGAGCCGAGGTTGTTGAGGCGGATATAGACAATAAAGCAAGCATAAAAAAAGCGGTCCAGGGAGCATACGGAGCATACTTCGTAACCTTTTTCTGGAATCACTTCTCCCCGGAAAAAGAGAATGAGCAAGCCCGGAATATG
>SLQC01000043.1 GCA_007131625.1 Balneolales bacterium
CATGTTCCGGGCGGGTTGACCACCACCGCGAACGGATGGCCAGGCAGGAACGTGGTAAAAGGGGATGATATGAGTTGAACCTGTACGCTCTGACAGTACCCGGGCAAGCCATTCTGTCTGTTCCCCGTAAACCGGGTTGGAATGTGCGGAGTCAAGAGCGAGCAGGGTAAGGTAGTCCCCGAAGTTCAACACACCGTAGCCGGGCTGGCCCGGAAAAGCGAACAGGTTGAAAAAGTACGGAGCATATTGAGCACGCCATTCATCGGTTTGCTCATAAGTGTGTTCCTCTTTGAAACTAAAATAATAATTACCCCCTACATCGCTGTCGCCACCAGGAGCACGAAGCATTTCATGATTACCGATTGAAAGCACTACGGGAACAACCCGCCCTTCGTCTGAAACCAGGGTTTTAAGGTTAGTATCAAACCAATCATGCCAACGATCAACCCGGTCCGGGCTCCCGTCGGCATAGGAGAGATCCCCACCCCATATGATAAATTCCAGATTGTATTCCATAACCGTCAGGTTAGTCGCTCCCATCGTTGAAAGACCGGAGCGCGTGTCACCACCAGCACCAAAGCGTAACGGTTCACTGATATCAGCCGGCATGGTACGAAACTTGTACAATCGCTCAAACTCCCCCACGCGAAACCGGTACTTGCTGCCAGGTTCCAGACCTGTTATCTCTGCCCGGTGAACTGTGCGATCGGAATGAATAAAGTCGTGGCTGCCGGCTTCCATTTCCATCCAATTGCTGCTGCCGATTTGCTTGTAACGAAGGATAGATTCCGCTTCGTCACCCGGTTTTGTGTGCCAGTCAATGGTCATCGTCGTCAGGGGATCCTGCTGCCAAGTCAAAAACAGCCCTGCAGGTTCTTCCGCTCCAGCAGTGCCGGAGGTTCCGGCTTGACCAATACCACTCCCGTTGCTCACCAGCATGGAAAGTAACAAAAAGAAGACGAATAAAGATATTTTGAAAGAAATTTTGGGATTATTTGAAGATTCAAAATTCATTTAAGATTTTATTTAAGATTATAGATATGTTTTACTGATAGTTATCGTCACATGGAGCATTTTTGGAAGCACTCATGTGCCAGTACGTCAGTTACTGTTGCCATGAATGAATCATGTGTTATAAAGCTCCGTAACATAATTCAACATTTTTTAAGCCATACGCTTATATTTTTAAAAGATGATAGTAATGATCTACGGATAAAAAAAGTATATTCTTATGCTTTAAAAGCAACACGACCTGCAACCTCTTTTATTACAACCACATGAATTTTTTTTCACCAACTTCCGTCAACAACTTCAACCCGGGTCGCTTGATTCGAACCTATCCCCTTCGGATACCCGCCTACCCCCCAACTGCCAATAAAGCAAACCTTTTACGCTTTACCGCTTTACTCGCAGGCAGCTTTCTGACCAGCCTGTTTTTATTTTTCAACAGTGTGATTGCTCAAGCACCGGAACCCGAACCCGGCTTCTTGGCAGGGCAACCTGAATCCATCATCACATCCCCCGAACCGGGCCTGCTATTTTATCTTTCGGGTGAAAACGGCACAACCGTCGATTTTGCTGCAGGTGGACAAACCCTGCCGAATTTTATCCGCGGTGTGAGCGCGATCCCCGATGGTGCAATTGGACAAGGCCTTCAGGCCGAAGATGATCAACTGCTATCTTACTGGGCACCCGGCAACATCTATGCCCAGCGGGGCACCCTCTCCTTCTTCTGGCGCTCGCGCTACCCGCTGGGTCCGACCGAGATTCCCATATTTCGTGTCGCATATGCCGATCATTCGAGCTGGGACATGAAATGGCTGCGGATCGACTACAACGGATCTGGAATTGATGCTTTTGTGACCGATATCGGGCTTACCCGCACGCGCGTCTCACATTTTATGGATGAGTTTCCCGGGCCGGATGAGTGGATCCACATCGCTCTGTCCTGGGATGAAACCGTTGGCATCCGCCTCTACATCAACGGGGAGCTGGTTGAAGAAAGCACCGTCACGGGAAAGGTGTATGACTCCGGGCTGGATCAGTTCGGACCCCATTCACGGCTGATCAGTCCGTACCAGGTGCAGAGTGCCTACAACAGACAGCGTGGGGGTGATCTCGATGAACTCCGGATCTATGACCGGATGCTGTCGGATGACAACATCTCCGCTCTGGCACGGGGTGATATACCGCGTCAGATCCCCGATTTGCAACGTGATCTGTCGGATCGCCGGTGGCGCGACGCCTGGTGGACCCGGCACGGATGGAATCGCCCCAATGAAGCGCCTCCTCTGCTTGCATCCGGACACACGTCGGTGCGAAAAGTGGAAATCCACGATGCCATTGATATCAAGCGCTGGTACTGGAAAGCCAACGACGGTATCCGCGAAACCACCTGGCCGGCCGCTTATAATATGTCGCGCCTTCCCGGACGTTTTGATTATTTTGTACTTCCCGACTGGGATGCCTATTCTTTGTCGGGCCAGACCATCCGGTTTCACATGCCGGAAGACGAACCATGGAATCATATCGAGATGTGGGGTAAGGCATGGGGACAGTTGACCCATGAGAGTGAACATCCATATGATCATACGTTTGCCGTACGCTCACAGCAGCAGGTCAAATCGTATCACCGTCTTGACGAGTCCATAAATGGCGGAGTCATCCGGTTCGACAATGCCCTTATTGAGGAACCCATCGGTTCGTTCATGGCCTACCAAGTCGGGGATGAAAGCGCACCTCAAGGCACCGCCCGTCGATCCTTTTCCCTGCAGCCGGCAGGTTCTTTGGCATCCGGCATCAGTGAAATTTCGGAAGAAGCCTCTCTTGAACGCATCGTATCATTTATACTCGGCCGCTACCCTGCCGATGAACGCCTGATGATGCTGGGACTTTTCGATGATGCAAACAATCCGGATGCAGGCAATCCCGATGTGAACAACCGGAATGAGATCGGCCGGCCCTCGACCGACCAGACCACGAGCAACCGCGGCGCGATCGACCAGACCTCGACCAACCTGACCACGAGCAACCGCGGCGCGATCAACCGGGCCACGGGCAACCAGAGCCGGATGGAAACGACGATTGCCGACACGGCAGCACCTTCTGAGCACTCCATGCCGTTCATACATGTTCTTATCCCCTATGAGCACGTTGATGACGCTGGTCTGGACGGCATTCTGCTTGAGCTTCCGGCTTTGCATGTTCAGCCCACGCACAACGGAACCATCCCGGTTAATATCCGTGTGAAGGATCCTTTGTGGGAGATGCGTGATCTGCTCGATTTCAGTTTTTCTTTGGAACCCGGAGAATCCTATTCCCTCTGGCTTGACACACGCGACCGCATTTTGCCCGAGGGTCGGGGGCTCTATGTGACGCTGGCGGGTGCGGGTGCCGATTTTACACCTCAGGCTCTGAAAGGGGCACGACTGACGATGATCTACAACCGTGAAGAAGCCGCTCTCGCCGAGCACGAACCGGATCGTTTTACGCAAATGCGTGATGTGCATGCCCACAATACGGAAGAAAATCCGAGGTCTCCACGTTTCAACAATTACAACCGGTTTTATGCAGATATGGAGGATCTCCTCCGGGTGAGTCCCGATCACTGGCTGGGGCAAGCGTACCGGTACTGGGTTTCACGGGATGTATCTGATCGACCGGAATTTGACATTCCCGAAGCACCGGATGGTGTTCCCGAATGGGCGCATCTTCAGATCGAATATCTGCGCCAACTGGAGCGGATTGCCATGTATTTTATAGACGAGCGGCAGATCCGCAACGGGGAGTTTGGCGGCGGATTGAATGATGATGGCAAATTTACATTTTTCTTTCCCGGACTGGCTTATAGCGGCGTTCAACCGGATAAAATTTTGGAATCGCTTCTGTTGCATATGGAGGCCTATTACGATCAGGAACGCGATCCCTATGACGCCCCCCTAAAACAGAGAACCTTGCCTATGTACACTAACGGTCTGGCAACCATCCAGACCGATGAGTTACATATCTATGAGGAAGGCACCCAGGTTGTGGGACAACTTCAGCTGCTTGATTTTGCCGATCCGCTTCATTTCAACCGTGGGATGGAGACCGCAAAACGATTACTGGAAGACATTACACAAATCAGCCCGGATGGTCACCGCCGTTTTCGCTCACGTTATTACAGCGGCACCCGCATTGCCAAAGAAGATCCCTGGCAATGGAGCGTGGCCAATTCCTACATCATACTGCATACGGCATGGATGATTGGGCGGCACAATGGACATCCCGAAATACATCGGCTGTTTATTGAATTGGCAGACGGCCTGTTGGAAAATTACACGGATGAAGGTTTGTATACCGAAACTCACTTTGAAACCGGAGAATATCGCGGCAATCCGGGTATGGGTGCATGGTTCCAGGCGGCTGCGGCGCAAATTTTCAAAGTGGCGCATGACTTTTCCGGTGATGAAAAGTATCGCAAGCCCATTGCCGAATGGCTAAAGCAGGACTGGGAGTTTGACGAAAATGCCCTGGAGGAGCTTTATACCGAGCGACTCAAAGATCGAGGTGTACGTGAATACATCAGCACCGAAGGGAGTATCTGGATAGACCGTGTTCCCATTCGCAATACAGCCTGGCTGCAGGAGCACCGGCTGGGTGGTGTAGCAGTGCAATCGGCTTCGAGCAGCTATCCCCGTCATCTTGCAAGCTGGGAGTTCCAGAAACCCGCAACATATGAAAACCTGGCTGTGTTCATCCCACCCGGGGAGAGCGACCGGTTTGATGTCATCGCCTACAATCTGGATCCGGAACATGTGGTAGAAACAAACATGAGCCTCTGGGAAATTGATCCGGGTCAATGGCGCATCCGTACCGTCAGAAATCCGGACGGCAGCCTTCCTGATGAACATTTTTCAGATCGGGGTAATTTGGGCGGGAGCATCCCCGCCGATATCCATTCGGGTGGAACCGCCGTTTCGGAACAGCAGATCTACCTGGAACGCGGGGTTACCATTCCCGTCGCATTTGAACCAAAGGGATATACCGTCATTCAGTTGGAACGCATCGAACCGGCAGATACCGGGTATTGGGAGCGTGTGGATCTGGGTATCGGCCGCAGAGATGTACGAATTGAAGACGACCAGCTGCAAGTGCGGGTGCACAATTTAGGGGCTTTTGATACCCCTGTTACTCGGTTGGCTCTGATGGATGAAACCGGCAGGGAACTCATCTCCGCCCCAGTACCATCACTGGAAGCTCCCCTGGATCTGGTTCCCCGTTGGGTGGATGTCGAACTCCGGGTACCATCGGGCATTGATGTTAACAAGACTTATGTTGAGCTGGATCCTGATGAAGAGATCCCGATGATCACGCGAAAGAACAACCGGGTTTCTCTGATTCATGCCGCAGACCGGACGTATTTTCGCAGGAAGCATCTGGGTTGGTGAACTTGGGAAGTTGTGCAGATTGGTCATTCTGACCCGGTGTGTTGGCGAATTCTGATCCGGTGTGTTGGCGAATTCTGATCCGGTGTTGCATGTTCACCAGTCGAGCACCAACCGTGCAAAACCACCGTCAAAACGTCTGGGATCTTCAATCCTGTTCCCCTGGCCTCTTTCATAATCACCGTCGATATCGATCGAAACACCGGCCATCAAAAAAGCATGTCTTGTAAACTGATATCCGATAATCAAGGTGATACGCTCGTTGCGTGACCGGATCTGATCCCGGTAGTATCTGCGGTAATCATAACCGGCAACAATGAGGTCCTGCCGGGACGAGTAAAACTCGTGAAACATATCCCGGTAATCGGCATTCCACTCCAAACCAGTGATCACTCCCCGTTCAGCCGGGCGCCAGATGACCCTGCTTTTCATAAAATAACGGTACTCTTCGAAGTCGAACGGGTAAAAATCATCCACGCGTTCGACAATATCATACTGTGTGTCACTGAACCGTGTACGTGAAATCCAGTTCTGCAAGTGGATATTGCCCATGCGGTAGGAGGCATGCGCACCGACAATCTTCTGGTATTGCCGATTACCCAGATCCACATAGCGATCGGCCTCATCACTGACAGATACTCGTGAAAACCGGGTAAAGGTGTGTTTCCAGGTCAAGCCGGCTGTCACGTTGGAACGGGCATACTCGACCAGCAGGCCGGAATAATGGGCGTTCTGACGATCCCGGTGAATGTATTGAGGATGAAAAATCGGACCAATTTCCGCTTCCGACTGCGTTAGCACTCCCGCCATCGCTTCTGCCCGAAAATGGTTTCGAACCGGTGTGGCGGCGGTGAATGAGAAATAGTACGGATGGATATTATATGTGCGTCGATGACGAAATGCGTCCTTGTCCCGATTTTCAGCAATACTATAGATTGACTTGTTGCCCCAGTCTGGCAGCGTTGCATTAAATCGAAAAAAACCGTCCTTATGGTTACCGTATTTGTAATAGAGGGTGGCGTCGAGATCGGGCTTGTGTTCTGTGAAGGTATGGTTGAACCCGATGTGGTGGCGTCCCTTCAGTCGGTAATCGAGTCCAAGGATGGCGATGGCGCGATCCTGTCTTTGATCGAACGTCCGACGTACTTCAAGCGGCATAGTGAATCGAGACCCAAGTTCGACATCGTTATTTATTTCATGGTGTATGGCGAACTGACCCAGGTCGAGGCTCCCGAACCATGTGCGAAAGCCTCTGCTGATATCGTAATACCACTGGTAGTGCTCAAACGGGGTGAAATTAATGGTCTGGAGATCGATATCATGTTCAGGAGTCATTCCGTGGGTGGTATGCCGGAACAATCCCCGGTCGTGCTCAGGTCCTCCGTAATTGTTGTACTGGTCGAGAATCATCAGACGAATGTGGTTCTCCCAGTTGAAAAGGGTTCCGTGCGATGGTCTGTGTGACGAGCCGTCGGCCGAAGTGGTCAAACCGGTTGCAATAATCAAAATAATAAAGATAACACATTTCATTTCCGGCCGAATTTTATGATTTACTGTCTCTCATTGATACCGGCTATAACAGATTATGACCAACGTATTGTGAATCGGCAGTGCAATGTAAATAACGAGTGATTCCCGCAACCAAATATTGCAAAATAAAACGAAGATCGCAATAAGCCGGCCGGCCGGTTTGACTAACCCGGTTCGATAAGCTCAGTTTGACTAACCCGGTTCAGCTTATCCGATTTGTTTTTTTGAGCTTTCTGCTTTCCCCTCTACAAGAATATTGTCAAGCACCTTCTTGATACGGTCGCGGTGCGAGTTTTTAAAACATTCCAGCCCATGCAGACAGGCGAAAAGTACTTGTTTTTGTTTGATTTTTTTTAATTTTCTGCTCAGGATCCACGCAACATCCATCTCTCCATTGATCATGACTAAATCGCCGGCATCGGTAAAAACTGCATTCCTTTTATTTATCTCCAGATGATGGGCGAGAAATATGGCAGCAAATTGATCCGTATTTCTGAATGTATATTTTATATTTTCTTCAAATAAAGAGGGATTGTCATTAAACCAGGAGCGTAGTGTTTCGGTGTGAACCGGTTGCGGCACATGGGGGGTTCTGTAATACCGGTCCGTAAATCCGGCAAGTTGTGCTGAACGCATTTGCAGCAGAAGATGCATGGACCGGGTAATGCCCAAAAGATGTTTGGCCAGATATGTACCCAGGTCATTCAGTTTCATCCTTATGGTGCCATACCTGTTTATAACATTCCATTTACCGCGCAGAACGACTTGTCCATTTTTAAAAAAGTGCTCCGGAGTCACGTTTTGTGTAAGAACAAAATCATCATTAAAATAGATAAAACAAGGCGCCAGTCCTGGAATTCTCCAAAGTGCGGTTTCAATGGTGCGGCTATTGAACGTCG
>SLQC01000377.1 GCA_007131625.1 Balneolales bacterium
AAATGTAATAAGTTTAAGAAAAAACAAGCCTATTCCGGAACATCCCACCATACTCTGGTTGAAATACGATCAGGGTTTACTCCGTTGGTGACATTGGGATTGATACTTCTTTCACCGCTTGGATATCTGAATCTGCGCATAAAATCCTCATCCGTACCTGAGAGATCACCCCTCATAGGGTTCGGTTCCAGTTCTGGATAGCCGGTACGACGAAAATTGGCCCAGGTTTCTGTGGGGATCAGGTAGGAAGCGACCCAAAACTGTGTATGAATCAACTCCATCTCCTGTCCCGCCACGAGGGGATTCTCTGCAATATAAAGATCGATATCGCTTTGAGCGATTTCCGTATTACTGTATCCTGTGGAAATCTGATGCATATGGGCTTCAATGGCCTCTTCATAGTATGTTGCCGGGTCTCCTGCTATCCACTCCTCATGGGCGGCTTCTGCAAGGTAGAATTGTTGCAACGCGTAAGTTACCAGGAAGGAAGGGGCCTGGGGATCCATCATTCGTGTTCTGTCTACCTGACTGTATGCCATAAAGCTTGGCAGTCCGTCTTCAGCAGCTCTCGAACCAATTGTACTGTCATTGAAGCCCATTGGTATGCCGATTTGATTGGCCGGGTCACGATCCGCATTAGCCTCATTCTGATCACCGGGGCCCGTGGCGTTCGGATAACGAACAGCTATGGAAGCCAGACGCGGGTCATTATTATCCCGTAAATAGTCGACAAAGTCTTCCACCAAATATTGAAAATGGGCTTGACCTCCATTAAGTGCAGATCCAATACCAAGACTGAAATCGCCATCATGGTCAATAAATGCATTATCATCATTGGATTGCAACAAACCGCCAGAAACGGCTGTATTTACATATTGCTCCGCAAGACCAGGATTTACGTTAGTAAGTCGCATAGCCCCCCTTAATAGCAGGGAATACCCCATACGTTGCCATTGAGTAACATCCCCATCAAACAGAATGACCCTGCTGTCTGTCGGTTGGCTGGCATTCAGTGCTGCAGAGGCGTTTGCAAGCTCCTCCAGAATACCGTCATTGGCTGTGTATATATCCTGTTGGCTGTCATAACCCGGAAACGTGTTACCCTCCAGGAAACCCACTCCAGCTTCTCTATATGGGACATCACCATAACTGTCGGTCACCATCATAAAGGTATATGCCCTCCATATTCTGAGCATCTGGTACAAATTTGATTCCGGATTCGCTTTTTCCAAGGCATCCACGAGATTTCTAATCCGGTTTTGATAGGCATTATTCCAGATGGTATTGGAAACATTTGCCGATGCATCGACATTGAAATTGCCACAGGCACCAACACCGGTAAATATACGCATCTGTTGTTTCGCAATGGAAGATTCACACCGGATATGATCACCCTGCAACTCACTGGCCATAATGGCCTGATTCAACTGAAAGACAGGTTCAATATCCGTAATTGCACTCTCATCAACATTCATGGCATCAAAGCCGGAGTCACACGACATAATGAGTAGTGTAAATGCCAGCAGCCATAAACTTCTAAAAAAGTAAGCTTTCTGTTTTATTTTCATGATATCAACCAATTAATTTATTTGAATTTTATTAACCTGGTAATGCATTATATCTGCACATTAAGATTAAAGCCAATATTGGTCGTTACAGGTAAACCAGTAGACTCAAGACCCATCGCTGTATCACTCATAAGACCATTCTGATCAGGGTGAATATGAGGAACATGAGACCTCAAAACGGCTATATTATTTGCAACGATACTTAATCTGAGCCCCCGTAATCCAAGAGGTTCCGCAACCTGGCGGGTAAGATCATAGCCAACTGTTATTTGACGCAACTGCCAGTTACTGGCATCAAACACGGATTGTTCAGCCGTTCGGTGAGTACGGATTACCTGGTAGAAGTCCTGAATTTCAGCCTGGGCTGTATTTTCCGAACCATCCGGATTTACACCATCTCCCACTACAAAGCCCTGATCTCTTCCAACCAGTGTGGCCTTATCATTCCCATGACGGTATGCATTGATATGGGTACCGGAGATCAATTTGTGACCCAATGTAAAATCAATCAGGAACGACATGGACAGATCCCGGTAATGAAACCGGTTGTAGAAGCCACCCGTCCATTTAGGCAATGCACTTCCAAATCTGCGTTGATTCTCAGAACGAAACGGAAGACCATTATCCGGATTGAAAATAGTCCTGCCCTGATCATCTTCAGCAAAACCAAAACCATAAAGCTGATTCATCGGTAAGCCGGTCACTTGTCTCAGTTCTCCATGAAACTCATGGGTCCCCATGGTAATTTCATCTACATCAACGTCTGAACCCAGATCGAGAACTTCCGTTGTATTGTAGGAGGCATTAAAGTTGAAATTCCAGCTATATGTTTCCGATCTGATTGGAAAAAAGTCCACCATCATTTCCACACCCTGGTTCAGGCTTTCACCCACATTGATCAATTGGTTTGTAAAGCCTGATACATTGGAAATCTGCTGTTGTAAAATCTGATCTTTGGACAATTTGTCATAATAACTCAGTTCAAGAGATAAATTATCAAACAGGCTTAACTCCAAGCCAAATTCCCATTCACGAACGCGCATTGGCCGTAAATCGGGATTGGGCACCTGGTTCCCGCTGATTCCACCTAATGGACCATCCCTAAACGTAGTAGGATTGATAGTATAGTTGAGATTACCAGCATAAGGTTGCACATCTGTATCACTGCCTACCTCCGAGTAAGAAGCGAAAACCCTTCCGAAAGTTAACCAACCCGGTATGTTCGCCTCAAAAATCTCTGAAAATACAGCGCTGGCAGTTACGGAAGGATATAAAATACTCCTGTTTTCGGGAGACAGGGTGGAAAACCAGTCATTTCTAAGTGTTCCTGATACGAAAAACATCGCATTGTAATCGACCTGGGCAGATCCATACAGAGAATTAACCTGTCTTTCTGATAAATTATAATTTGGATCTACCACCCTGCCGTTCCCAATAGCATAGAGACCTCTTGTATAAAAGTCCTGTGCCAATACGTTGTGCCGGTCGGTTCGGCGATACATCAGGTTGCCTCCAAAGTTTGCATCTACCCCAAAAGGACCGAAGTTCTGATTAGCCATGACAAGAAAATCAGCATTAATTTCTCTCGACCTTAACTGGTCTTGTATGTACTGACCGTTCACAAAACCGGGAGGAGCCGGTGCCTGCCTTTGAGAGCCTGTAGGAAGATTGTAGTCCTGTTCACGGTAGAAGTAATCCTGACCAATTCGACCCTGTACCGACAGCCAATCAGTAAAATCCAAATTTGCCGTAATATTCCCATATATACGGTCTCTTTCATTATTCTCAAATCGCGACAAGGCAAAATACGGATTGGTTCGGTTCGTAAACCTGGACCAAAACGGTTCGTCACCCTCTTCAGTGAAGGCATTGGCTTCCAGCACATCCATCGGCATGGAACTGGCCAAAGTATATATAACCACCGGGCTGTAATCCTGCTCGTGGATATTAGGCGGGTTTGTCCGATCTTCGTTGGCGTAACTCACATTACCCGACAAGGTCAACCTGTCAGCCACCATTTGTGTAAAGCCTACGCTTATGTTATTTCGTTCAAAACTCGAACCGGGCAAAATAGCTTCACTTTGCTGGTTGGATAACGAAATATTAAACCCTCCTGTTTCCCCGCCGTGAGAAAGTGTTATCGTATTGCTCAGGTTGGTTCCATTACGGTAATACTCTCTGAGCTGATCTGGTTGCGGCTCATAAGGCACTTCAATCCCGTCAAATAGTGTATGTGTCATATTCGGTTCAAACCGTTCCCCGAAGCTCCACACTCCGGATCCTGGATTGGCACTGGTAGGGCGTTGTCCTCCTTCACCCTGGCCATATTCGAATTGATAATCCCTGCGGTCGATAGGTCTGGAAAACTGAAAATTGGAATTGTATTCTACCTGGGTTCCTATTCCTTCTGCCCGCTGACGGGTAGTAATCATGATCACCCCGTCTTTAGCACGAGATCCATATAAAGCCGCAGCAGCTCCACCTTTCAATACAGTGATATCTTCAATGTCATCAGGGTTGATACTGCTAAGACCATCGCCACTATCCGAATTCCTGCTGGTTCCTCGTTCCCCGACATCACCGGCTACACCAAAAGAGGTATTGTCAATCGGTACTCCGTTTACAACAATAAGAGGGGAATTATTTGCACCAAATGAAGATTGACCACGAATACGGATTTTACTGCTACCCTGAGGGCCTGTTCCGACTGAACTAATATTTACTCCGGCCATCCTGCCTTGCAATGCATCAACAAAATTTGGTGATCGATTCACGGTTACATCCTCAGGGCTAGCTCTCGTGATTGAGTAACCCAATCCCCGAGCCTGCCTGTCTATCCCAAGTGCAGTGACTACAATGTCTTCACCTTCTAATGCCATTGACTGTAACTGTATATCTATCTCCGTTCGACCATCGATTTGAACTTCTTGTCTTTCATATCCGACATAGGAAAAAATCAAGGTTTGATTTAAAGACTCCACCTCAATTTCAAATCGTCCGTCAAGATCTGTCGTTGTACCAATATTAGTACCCTCTATAATAACCGTTGCTCCAGGAAGCGGGTTCATAGTTGTTGCATCAACTACCTGGCCGGTAACAGTCTCCTGATATATAGTTTCCTCAATATTTTCTTGTGATTCAGAAATCAACAAATATCCAGTGTTCGATAAACGATAATCAAGGCCTGTTCCATCTAGTATATAATCCAATGCATCACTTACAGTAATACTTTCATTTTGCAGGGAAACACTTTTTTCAACCATATGATCTCCCCTGTAAGTTAGTTTTAATCCTGCTTTCCGGGTAACTTCACTCAGCGCCTCTTCAAGCATGGTTTCTTGAAACATGACACTGATCTCATTCTCTATATCAGCTTTATAAAAATTTTGCTGAAGGTCCGTAAGACTTACTTTATGGACTTGAGCTGTTTCTGTCTGCCCTTGAATCGCTTTTAGCACTTCAGGAGTAAACCCCAAGAAGCTGATCAACAATATCAATAACAAACTGTTTTGTAGCAATATGCGTATCCTCATACCCACCACCTTTGTTTTGTATTATAATTAAGATTTATTATGAATTATAAGTTCGACCTTATAATCATAGTTTCTATCCCTAGATTAAAATGAATAAACACCTGTATAAAAACGCTTCCAACATGGCGTTAAAAGTCTTTGTATGGCATTAACTTGTATCACTATGCGCAATCATAAATTCTATGTTCGACCTTTCCCGGATATACTCTATCTCCATCGAAGCTGCAATCACCATCAATATCTCATCCAGCTCTGCAAATTGAAATGTACCGGTATAATGCACATCAAGTAGTTCTTGATCCGCAACTGATATCTCCACATTAAATCTTCGTTCCAATTCAATAACAACCTGGCCAAAAGGGACATTATCAAAGTGAATGCCCCCGGTCATCCATAATAAATTGTTGATAATATCCGCTTGTTGAGCAGGTTCAGGAATCTGACCTGATTTCACCGTCGTTTTGAAACCTTCATTCAGTACGACTTCAGCAAGACCATCAAGTTCTTGTTCAACCGAGCGCACAGATACTTTACCTTCTCGTACAATTACGTCTACAACCTGATCTGTACTCCAGCCGCGCACATTAAATTCAGTTCCAAGCACTTCAACATTAGTATGATTGGCATGTACTATGAATGGCTGATCCGGATCACTGGCTACTTTGAAGTACGCCTCTCCCTCCAGATGAACCTCCCTGACTGAACCATGAAATTCCTGAGGAAAGCTGATAGTACTCGACGAATTCAGCGTTACTTCGGTTCCATCTGAAAAAATCACACGCGCTTTCTCTCCGCGATCGGTCGACAATTCCTGCATCGTATAGAATTGTGAACTCTTATTAACAAGATCAGAATCGGATTGAACAGCTGAGATATGCTGAAAGAAAAAGCCTGCTATTACAGCTACCAGGATAAAAGCAACTGCCCTGAAAACGTGATATATCGTTTCGGACGTTTTTTCAGGTCTGGACGTTTTTTCAGTTGCTGAATATAAACGAACCGACCGCTCCCTGCCAAGTTTTCTGGATTGGAACTGTTTCCATGCTTGCTGTACATCCAAGTCAAAATTTTCTACAGGTGTCAGGTTCCAAATCTCTTTTAAGTCACGGATTAGCTTGCTGTACTCAGCATCGAGTGACATCCAGTTTTCTACTCTTCTGGTCTCATCAGCAGTTGCATTACCCGTAATGTACCGCTGTATGAGAATCCAGTCTTCAAAATCTAAATTCAATTTACTTTACTTTTATACCATTTTACCATTGTTAATTCAAAGACAACTGAAGTTCCCACTACCCCGTAATTTTTTTCAAACCTGTTATTATTTTTATGTTTGGCACTACAATTTTAACATTGGGAATAATTCAGGACTTAGGAATAGAAGGAGAGATGTAGATTGAAAATGAAAAGGGGTCAGCCTTTCTTTCGCAGATAAGGGTTATGGATTTAACTGCAAAAGTTGTGTTATCAGTTATTCTTTTTCCATTTATACTTCAATTCTATAATAAAAAGGATATGATAATCAAGCTCGGTAACAGGTAAGCAAGTTGTTCGCGTAACTTTTTTAAAGTCCGGGTCATTTGGGATTCGACGGTTTTTACGGACACATCCATAACTTCAGCAATTTCCAAATAGGTGAGTCCGTCGTGCCGGTGAAGTTTATAAGTCATTCTGCTTCTTGCCGGGAGTTCTTCAACTGCACGCTCAATCGCTTTTTGTATCTGTTTTTCTCTTTTTTTGTCTTCGTAAATAACCATGGGAACCTCCTTTTGTTTCATCCATTGAGGATCATATTTTCTTTGCACATCTTGATGTTTTAAATAATTCAATGAGTGGTTTTTTACAACTCTATACAAATAAGGCCGAATCGAACCTTCAAGAACTAGCTCTTCTCTATATTCCCAAATATCGGAATAAATATCTTGTACTAACCCTTCAGCTACTGCTTTGCTTTTTACGTATCTCCAGGCAAAGCGTGTCAAATCCTCATAATATTCTTTAAAAAGCAGCTCAAACGCATATTCATCACCACCGCGTATTAATTCTACCCAACATCTTTCATTCTCATATTTTTTAACACGACTTTCCATGTTCCCCAAAAACACAATACCGCCATTGTACATTGGCTTTTTCCATCATTTATGAATTCTAAATACCAAAAAAATTTTATGAATCAAATTCAACATTATAAATTCATTTTTAAATTTCAAAATAAATAAAAACTTGACTTTGCAAATCATTAATTGAGAACTTAAGCTTTTCAGTTCAGGGTTGTTTTCATTTTAAAAACCTTTATTAATAAAAACATAAAGGCCGTCCTTGCCTGCAACAATGATATCCTTGTATCCGGATTCGTTCAAATCCTTCACTGAAAAATAAATACCTGTTCCTTTCCCTGTTCCGAAAGGCCCCGAGGCAATGGTATGTTTGACAAACGACTTGCCATTCCACTTGTAATAATAGAGTCCCAGCGGGTCATTGGCACCAGGGTCATTGCCATTATGGGCCCTGTAGCGTTTCCCGGTTACTAATTCATTATTTCCATCTCCGTCAATATCAGCCCATTCCATGGTATGAAACTGTGAACTGAACGGATCGATCGGATGCTCATTCCATTCTCTGTTACCTGACTCATCCGTGGTTTGTTCATACCAATGTAAACCATAACTGTGTGCCTGTCCGACGATCAAATCGTTTTTCCCGTTACCATTTACATCTACAACGAGGATCGGAATGCTTGCACTTCCGAAATCAAACTCTTCGTGCAGGGTCCATGTTCCGTCGTTGTGGTCAGCGGGGGATTCCAGCCATCCGTTGCTCACCACAAAATCTCCCCGCCCGTTGCCGTTTATATCACCGAAACCAAGACCGTGTCCCTGGGCATCTGCAACCGGATATTTTTGAAATATACCGGTAGCATTGCCATTGCCGTCTCTTTCGAGTTTATAAAATTTCAACGGGTCATTGGGATTATTGGGGACGATTTCCGGATACCCGTCACCATCCACATCCCACGCCCGGGCTGTTTCTACATTTCCGGTTTGATCGATGATATGTTTTTCCCACCCGGAATTGTCTCCCGGATTTTCTCGCCAGAATAATGCTTCGCTAAACCAGCCACCGGAAATAACATCCATTCGACCATTGCCATTCACATCCATGATTATAGCGGCAAAATCATCCCAGTACTGACTTTGACGTTCGATTTGCCCCACGAAATGCCGGTCTAAAAAATCTGGCCCTTCATACCAGTACTCACCTGAGATGATATCCAGATGCCCATTGCCATTCAGGTCAGCAACCCCAACCGATTCATAACTTTCAGATGCTATTTTTTGCCTTTCAAACTGAACTGTTTGAGAGCTCACCCTTGCAGTGATACACAAACTGATAAGAATGCCAAGTTGTATAGTCTTCATATGATTTTTTTATTTGAGGTATATCAAATCTGAACCATTTTGGATGTTTCTTATACTGCAAAGAGCTTCTGCAATTTCAGGTCTACTCTTCCATCGGATGCTCCTCCAGTAGCTCCTGCGGGGAATAAAACCCGCTATGCCCGGTGGTAGCCTCGCGAACTTCCTGCACCTTCTCCGGGGTAATCACCGAGGCCTCGTTGCCAAAGCTGTTGCGTACGTAGGTAAGAACCGCCGCCATTTCCTCATCGTCAAGCAATCCCCGGAAAGGCGTCATAGGAACACTGCCGGGATACTCCCGTCCAAGTACTTCCATTGGGCCCGCCAGTCCGTGCAGGGTCAGCTTGATCAGCCGCTCCTCGCTGCCGGTCACCCAGCGGGTTCCTGAAAGCGGTGGAAACCCTGCTGCCGTGAGCCCCTGCCCGTCAGCCCCGTGGCATGTCCCGCAGTAGCCATCGCGGACGTATATCTGCCGGCCCTGCATGTACAGCTCCAGGTCGGCGCCGGCCAGATCCACATCGACTTCTTCCTCGGCCGGCTCGGCCGGGGGTTCGCCTATCAGGTGGGTCATCGACGCCTCGTAGGTCTCGGCCATCCAGTCGTCCTGCGGGTGATTGGCCGCCTCGTTTAACACCGCCATTCCATCATCCACACTTAGCCAGGAGGCGGCGACAATCGCCTCCAGCCGTACCCGCCCGTGCGGATCCCCGGCTGCTTCTGCCAGCAGCTCCGGCTGCTTGTCCACATGGTGACCCGTATATCGCAGTACCCGGACGGCCGCCGCCCTTGCCCGGTAGTCGTCGGCTGTCAGAAGACGGCGAAGCAACGGCTCCTCAACCCGGTTTAGTCCCCAGCTCACCCACAGTGCTTCCAGCAGGTGGTGTTCATAATTTTCATCGCTCTCATCCAGAATGTCAACCCACACTCGCAAATAGTCCAGCACCTGACCGGCATCCCGGCTTCGCAACTCCCGGCGGGTTCGGTCACGGGAACGGAATTCATGCAGCTTCAGGTTGTCAAACAGCTCTTCGATACTCGCTCCGTCTATATTAGCCGGTTCCACCAGGGGGCGCTCCGGGTAGGTAATCCGGTAGATGCGCCCGTGCACATGATCGCGCAGCGGATCGCGGGCGTTATGCTGCATGTGGCCGATAAGCACATTGTGCCAGTCGACCAGATATAGCGATCCGTCGGGGGCAAACTCCATGTCCACCGGCCGGAAATTCGGGTCCGTCCCGACAACCAGGTCCAGGCGGTGGCGGCTGGTGTAACCGGTCCCGTCGTCCTCCAGAGTATGCTGCTTGGTACCCAGAAAGCCGATGGTGTTGCTGATCAGAAAGTCGCCCTGTACCTCGTCGGGAAAGTGCCGGCTGGAGACAAACTCCAGCCCCGAGGTCGGCCTCACCAGGTGATCTTCTTCAATCAGGTTCCGGGACTTTGGGGAGGCAACCCCGTACATGGGCTTGATCGAACCGGGCATCATCCAAAGCACATCCGGTCCGGACGTTTCGGTAAAAAAGTTTTGTCCCCACTTGTCGAAGGCGATTCCCCACGGGTTGGGAATCGAGAGCTGGGCGGTTCGCTCGAGATGCTTGCGCTGGGGGGCATAGCGATAAAAGCCGCCGTTGGTCGCTCGCACCGGCCCGTAGGAAGTTTCCACATTGGTGTGCAGAAACACCCCTTCGGCCATATAAAACGCCCCGGACGGATCCATTGTATAGGTGCTGTGGGCATGGTGGGTGTCGTGGTCGTCAAACCCGCTTAATATCAACTCCCGGGTATCGGCCTTATCGTCACCGGTCGTATCTTTTAACAAGATCAGGTTCGGTCCCTGGGAGACGTACACTCCTTCCGGGGCAAATTCAAAACCCAGTGGCATGTGCAGCCCGCCTGCAAAGACTGTCTGCGTATCGGCCCGCCCGTCGCCGGTCGTATCTTCCAGGATGATCAGTTTGTCGTCCGGACGGTTATCACCCGGTTTGTAATGCGGGTAACTCGGCAAGGTTGCCACCCAAAGCCTCCCCTGGTTGTCGAAGGTGATCTGGACCGGGTTAGCCAGGTCCTGGAAATCCTCTTCAGAGGCAAAGAGCTCAATTTGGTAGCCTTCAGGTACCGTCAACTGATCCAGGGCGTCCTCCCCGTACAGGTACTCGGGGTTGCCGTGGCGCTCCGGGTCAAAATTGGACTCGACCGGCGGCAGATCGATGGTTTCCTCCGCATCGACGGCCGCCACATCCATCTGCTCGCCCTCCGTGGCCTTCCAGATCGCACGGTCGCGAATTTCGGTCATCTGGCGTGTCTTCTCAATTTCGGCCGGGTAGTTGTCCGGGCCAAACGGTTCAAAGCGCCGCCCGTAGGCGTGAACTCCGTTCGGAATTTTATAGTCGTTGTGCCACATCCAGTTCTTGTCCATCACGGCGGCATGGATCAGCTCCCTGTGCTGTTCGGCCTGCCGGGCCGATGAACCAAAAATACGGTCGGCCAGAAGCTCGCCAAACCGGGCATAGCCTTCGCCGGTCAGTTGCGAGCCGTCGATGGTCAGCGGCTCATCGGCGGCCTCAAACCACTCTTTGGTAGGGGTGAACACATCCACAAACGGAACTTCGTGACGGGCAGCTACCTCCTGCATCGCTTCGGTATACAACGCCAGGTTCTCGTTCTCCCGGACCCCGTCGGGAAGATCATACCGGTCTGACAGGTTCTCAAAGGCGATCGGGGATACCAAAATCAGTTCGGCAGGCCGTTCTTCATCCCCGTTGTAATCCTGGCTGAGGGTATGTTCGATGAAGGCGTCCAGTTCGTCTTTATACCGGTCCAGCCCTTCCCGGCCCTGGAACGACTCGTTATAGCCAAAAAAAGTGATTAGCACCTGTGGGTTGAATTTGGAAATCCATTCATCCGGGTAGGGAAAGTGGCCTTCGCTGAGCTGGCCCCACTGGCTATCTGAGTCGGTAACCATATCGGTATGAAATTGCCCGGCGCCTGGAAATGCCCACGGATTATCACGCGAGGAGTGCGGGCGGAAGCCAGGTGTATCTCCAGGAACACTCTGATTGCGGATTAGCAGCGAATGGTCCGGGTAGCGCAGGTGCAGCTCGGTTTCGAAATGGCCAAAATGCATCATCCGTGATCCAAGATTATTACCGATAAGCACAATACTGTCATCCGTTTGCAGTTCCACAAGTGCCGGCTCGGAAGGGGTACACTGGGAAATACTTAATGAAAACAATGCCAACAACAAGTTGACCTTTAGACATGAGAAAAATTTCATATGTATACTCGTATTGGTATTAGTCTTGGGATGGCTGGATTTACGCAGCTTCACAAATACACATTCGATATGAATCGATTGAGTATTCGTTTTGAAGTGAATTTAATATAAAATATTTCGGATACCGTTTTTAATAACCCTGTAGCCGTGTACATTCCCAAACCTTCTTCTCACTGATGGTTTGGAACCTCAGAGTTACCGGTTTGGCCATAGCTTGCCCCTAAAAGGGCAATCAAAACTTATCATCTATTTTAAAAGTATACTTTTGCTAACTTTTATTTATAGGAATACCCCGGCTGTAGTCTTATAATAGACTTACTTACATGGCTTTACGAGATATATTCATTGGATTTACACTCTGCCAATATTAACAAATGATTAAACCTTGGTAACACATTTATAACTTTCTGATGCAACCCGTATATTTGTTCCTCTGTTTTGGGGAAACATATGATCTATACTTTTTCTAAAATAAAAGGCAGGAAAAAAGAGCCGCCGCTATCTGCAAACTGGTTCAATAATATCAGATGAGCTACACTTTTTTTGACTTTCTTCAACTTGTTGGCTCTTTAGGGATCTTTATCTATGGAATGAAGGTCTTTAGTGACGGCTTGCAAAAAGTAGCCGGCGGGCGTCTTCGCTCTATCCTTAAAGGTATGACAACCACCCGGCTGAAAGGGATCTTTACCGGTTTTGGTGCCACTACCATCACTCAATCCTCAACGACGACAACAGTTATGGTTGTCAGTTTCGTAAATGCCGGATTGATCACTTTTATCGAATCCACCGGTGTGATTATGGGGGCCAATATCGGAACAACCGTCACCGCCTGGATGGTTTCCATATTTGGCTTCCAGATGCAAATCACCCCGGTTGCCGTTAGCCTGATCGGCATATTCTTTCCTTTTATGTTTTTTGGCCGTGAAAAATTCCGGAACCTGGCAGAAGCCATGATCGGATTCGGAATCCTGTTTATCGGCCTGGAGTTTATTAAGAATGCCGTGCCCGACATTCATGAAAACCCGGAGATGTTTGTATTTCTGGACTCATTTACCGGGTTTGGCTTTGCCTCCCTTTTGTTATTTGTTCTGGTAGGCACAATTCTCACCCTTTTGACCCAGTCATCCTCAGCTGCTACTGCCATCACTCTTGTCATGCTCTTCCAGGGATGGATCGATTTCCCGATAGCGGCTGCCATGATACTCGGTGAAAATATCGGTACGACAGTTACGGCAAATATCGCCGCTCTGATTGGAAATGTTCATGCAAAACGGGCTGCGCGATTTCATTTCTTTTTCAATGTATTCGGGGTGATCTGGATTCTTGCCATACTTACGCCATTTTTACACGGCATTGATTCCATCATGCAGTTTTTTATGGCAGAAGGGACATCCGTATTTGACACCGACGAGGTAGCAAGAGCCAATGCGACACTTGCCCTTTCTCTGTTTCACACCTTGTTTAATGTCATAAATGTGGCCCTTCTGTTTGCCTTTGTCCCGCGAATTGTCAAATTCGTTGAAAAAATTCAAACCGATAAAAAAGACCAGGACAAGCAATTTCGGCTCAAGTACATATCTGCCGGCCTTATGTCATCTGCGGAACTCTCTATCGCACAGGCTCACAAAGAGATCGAACTGATGGGCAAGCTGATCGAAAAGATGCATTTCAGCTTTACCGGTCTGTTTTACAAAAAACAGAAAAAACAAGAGAAATTTCTGGAAAAAATTAAGAAAAGAGAACAAATCACCGATAATATCGAACTGGAAATCGGCGAATACCTGACCCGGATTTCCAGTTTCAACCTTACCGACCAGGCAACCCGCCGTATCCGAGCCATGCACAGTATTATCAACGACCTGGAAAGGGTTGGAGATATCTACTTTCAGATGTCCAAAACCTTCCAGCAAATGAATGAAGAAGGCATAGAACTACCGGACGACGCCATGAAGGAGATCGGTGAGTATCTGGACGTTGTTCACAATGCAGTCAAACTGGTCCGTTACAATCTGGACAAAACAAACGGAGATGTGGACCTGGATAAGGCGATTGAAATCGAAAATAAAATCAACCGGATGCGGGATACCCTCAAGGATGCTCATTACAAACGTCTTGAGAATAAAAAATATCCAACCAAGGCCGGAGTCATTTTCCTGGATTATCTTGTTCGGCTCGAAAAAATCGGTGACCACCTGTTTAATGTCAATGAAGCCCTTGCCGGACGCAAGGTAAAGTCGGCTTACAGTGAAGTCCTCGGTGAATAAGCCATATAATACCTTTTTGCGCCTGATTGATATGCGGACCAAACAGATAATGCCATAATCTGAGAGTCCTGATTTACCTCTTGTTGAAAATCAGCCTAAGGACCCGGCATCTTTCGTGTATATCATTTTTTCCGAACCGAAGGGCCTTTCTACTCATTTTTCCCGCTGGACACAACTGAAATCTCATCATCAGTAATATGAGCCGGTTCTTTGCGGTCAATCACATCCAGTACCTGTACAAGAATGGCACCGGCAATTATCAATCCCCCGGCAACCAACTCATAATTTGTTGGATTTTCACCGATTGACAACCAGGCGATGATGAATGCAGCCACCGGCACCAGGTTACCGTAAATCACCACCCTTGTTGGCCCCAGTGATCGCAGTGCTCTTACCTTCACCCATTGGCCAACACCCACACCAATAGCTCCGCCAGCAAGAATTGCAAACCAGGTCCAAAATCCGAATGTGAGCCAACTCTCCTGTACCAACGACGGAGAGGCAATCAGCAGATAAAGAGAGCCTCCGATAACCGTCCGCATGGCAACCATGCTGATTGAACCGTATTTCCTGGCAAGAGGTTTGATCAAGTGCAGCTCAACTACAGTCATCGCCAGGGCCAGGAAAAGCAATAAATCACCCAGCCAGTACCCCCGTCCTGGCTGCAGCCCGTCATAGGCTAGCGTCAATGTTCCAAAACCTGCCAGAACCACTCCCGCATATCCGTACTTGCCCATCTTTTCAGTACTGAACAGATACCCGAATGCCGTACTGATCACCGGGCCGAGAGCCAGCCAAACCGCTGCTCTTGAGCCATGCGTCAATCCAAGCCCCTCGATACCCATCCAGGGAGCAAGTGTGGCACCCAGCAATGCGACCATCAAAAGGCGAAACCAGTCTTTTTTTTTAACGACCGGGAAAAACTGAAAATCATTGCCTGTTCTTTTCGCATCGGCCAGGCATTGCATGTACAAAACGGTTAACATCGCTATACCACCCATTGCAAACCTGGAAACACTGAAAGAGATAGGCGACATTTCAAAAAGTGCGACTTCCGCCAATATAAAATTGGCGCCCCAAAAGAATGTAAATAAAAAGAGCAGGCTGTGGTGTGACAACGGACTGCTTTGGGATTCAGTCATATTTTATTTACCGGTTTTAGCCAGTGTAGGTGGTATTCGGGATACAAAACCATTCAATAAACAAATAAATTGTTTTTCTATTTCAAATATTAGCTGCATTTTCATTTTTTTACGATCTGATCTATTTGGATTTGCCTTTGAGTCTCCTGTTATCAATTTATTGGAATGGATAGGAATGAAAGAACCGACCTGAACGGCCATATCCACACTGCAGTAGTACAGGGTACACGGTGAGCTGGATAGAAAGCCAGGAAACTCAATTACAAACCGATTATGGAAGCTCTCCTCGAAAGTTGAGACGGCACCCGTCTTACTTATTAATAAAATACCTGATATTGTATCGAATAGATTTTTTTTGAAATTTTGTTACTGGACACCAATCACCTTTTTTGTCGTAATAAAGAGATTGACAGTACCTTTGTCACTCAGCTCCATAGCGGCGGAAGTTTTCGCCGGCACTTTGGCCACTCTCAATTTGTTCGAAATAAGTGCCGAACCGTACATTCAGCCTGAAATATGTGTTTTGCGGGTACCACCAGTGATCTCCCTCAAATGGTAGTTCGATCTCATTGAGCGGCATCTCCTCTCCATACCCGTAGAGGGTTAGATCCGTATCCCCTCCGCGCAGATGAGCAAGTGAATATTGTCGGCTATATGGTATACCAGCATCAAATCGGATAGCATCAGATACTAATAAACGCTTGTCATTCGTAATGGCACGAAGAGCATACCAACCGGTTTCGATGATGGGCCAGTCGGCCTGGAAATGAACCGGTTTACCAACGTCGGGATGCCATAACCACCCAGGGCCGTATTCACCATGAATCTGGGTCACCGGAATACGACCGTCGTGCAACAAGTCACCCATTTCCGGGATAAATCGGTGAACAATTTCCCCATCACGCATTAACGCTACTTCTTCAAGTGACTCCCCAGGAGAGACAGTTACTTTCATGTGTGCAAAGAAATCTGGTCGAAGTTCAATGAAACGGGTGTGATTGCCGATTGTCAGTATCATAGACTCTCCTGGCGGTGTTGCTTGTTGCACCGGCTCAAAATAAACGGGGCTAGTGATTGCCCAATCACCATTTTCATTCTCGGCGCGTGCAACGAGCCAGCCAAAATTATCATTTGAAACATCGACAGTTGTGCTTAAGTGAGTCAACCCACGCACGTCTTTCATATCGAAATCAACAACTCGTTTTCCCCGCTGGTAGAGTTGTACACTTTGTAACGAGTGTAAGCTCTGTACTTCCAATTCAACCGGAAACGAATCGGGTCCATTTACCTCTATCACATCGCCCGGAGTATGCCCGTCGACATTGAGAAACAGGAAAAGTGGTCCGCCATTTGTGGCAAATGTGCGCCCGTTGCGTATCGCAGTGGCCAATGTTTTAGGTGACAGTTCATCAAGTTGGACATAAACCCGCCGGTCACCTGGTGAAAGCGTTTGAGTCCGACCCAGTGCAGCATCGGTCGAGGCTGTCGCTGCAATGCGATTACCCATATTCAATACGCTGAACCAGAACAGTTCGGTGTGCCGCGCGTCTATATCCATGGCATCGGCCGTTCGTCCCATCACCGCATCCGAGTACAACTCACCGGCGCCCATCCAGTGTAACTGTTGAGGAGGTGTCATCGGGTGTGTATATATCACTGCTCCTCCACGTCGATACACTTCCTTGTGAATCTTCTGTACTGGCAGTGGCTCCCGTTTCAAGTGCTCGTAGAGTTCATCCTCAATGGGTGATTCGATACCTGGTGTGTTAAGATGTCCGACAAACGGGCCTGGCCGGAGCTCATCGGCTCGATGTATGACAAATTCATCGCTGCTCAGAGTATCGATGGAGCTATAGTCCACATTTGAACCAGCCTCAGTAATGTAACTCAACCCATTGGCCCGGGCTTGAAGTACCGTGTATCCAAGCCCGGTACTCACTTCGGCAGTAGGATCATGCTGGGCATGGACGTGATTGTCCACTCCATACCAACCACGGTCGCGGGGCGAGAACCACTTCGGAAGGTTTACATCGATATGCTGATGCCGCCCCGCTTTTGCATTAAGAGTAATCTCAACCGGTACGTGCTCCGGGCCGCTGCGCAGCTTAATGTGCGTCTTTCCCGGTGGTAATTCGACCCGAAATTCACCATCGGCGAAGAAACGCCCATCTGCATAGAGCCCGTAGCCTGAACCGTCCACTTTCTCACCGTCAATGCCAGTCACAATTGCACGTACCATCAAGGGCTGATCGTCTCCTCTCCTTTTTACCGAAACGCTCACTTCAGCCCGGTCTTCAGAATTGATATTACCGACATCCTGTACCTGCCACGTCGGCTCAAGAATCGTATCAACATTCGAATCGCATCCAATCAATCCAACACCGATCAAGACCATCATTAACTTTATAACTGGATGAATATATTTTGACAAGATCATAACAATATTCAGTATCACAGAAGCTAAGCTCCATCTTTGTCGATTAATACTCCCCTTTGTTTTTATAGGTAACTGATATAGAACTTCACATTTTCAAAATATAAGCCTTCTGCTGAAAAAAAGGGTAATCATATTAGTTGGCTATTTTTCTTATCAAAGTCAATTTATTTGTACGACCTGTCGTTTCCATTCATATTGAAATCTTCCTAAAAAATCGAAAAACTCATTATTAGAAAAATCGATAGATTAGCAAGCCATGAGAAAATCAAAGCGTAGCGAAACCAATATCCTGAAAATATTAGCCGAGGCAGAGTCCGGTCGGAAGGTGACCGACATCTGCCGCGAGTACTGGATAAGTCAGCCGAACTTCTACAACTTGAGGAGCATGCACGTCGTACAACCCAATCAGCTCAAAGAGCTGCGGGAGATGAAGAAAGAGTAGTCCCAGTACAAGAAGATGTACACCGATCTGGCTCATCAGAATCACGTACTCAAGGAAGTGATTGCTCGTCCAGCTCTTTATGAGCAGTGATGGCTCGGTTTTCGCCAACGCCGGCATTGAAGTCGGGGCTTCTCTGAAATGGAACTTTTACAGCACTATGTATTCTTTTACCGGGTTTTGGTTTATATGCTCACATCCATAAAAGATATTTATCAATCGGGCCAAACCCTGATATAAAGATCTCTGAAATAAATACGGCTGTTGGGGTCATGAGCCTGCAGGGAGATTGTACCCCTGTCCAGACTGATCGTCCCTTCACGGGTTTTCGGTTCAGCGAAAGACATCACCATTTCATCATCTACCTTAAATACGATATCCCTGCCATCCACTTCGATGTAATAGTGAAACCACTCATGATCTTCATGGGGTGCATCATCCATAACATCACTGACAGCGTAGAGGCTGCCGGTTTTCCTCGGATCACTGTGTGTGGCATTCACCTGCGCTTCATATCCGTATTGCGGCCAGCCGTAATCCTGGAAGCGGGTGTGGAAGAAAACGCCTGAATTGGCTTCAGGATAGGTATAAACATCCGTTTTAAATTCAAAGTTTACAAAATCCCCACCGGTGACCGGTCCTTCATAAAACAGGTGGCTACGTGGGCCATCTACCACAATTCTTTCATCTTCAACCCAAAACGACTCAGTGTTTTCACTTGCGCGCCACCCATCGAGCGTCTCACCGTCCCACAGAGAGATCCAGCCGAATCCCCGGTCCCCTTCATACGCCTCTTGTGGGGTACCGTCATCATTCAATTTCCCCGCAGCCCATAACAGGCCGGATGCAACCAGGTTCAGGTTCACATCATGTCCCATGGTTACATTATGATGGCCCAGTGTACTACTGAAAATCGGTACTCCCTCATATTCATATGTCCAAACAACATCATGATACATATCCGTATCGATACCATAAGCTCTTGCGAGCGGCTTGGCGCCCTGCTTTAATTCAACGATCTCATAAAGCTCACCATGGGGGGTTCTCCAAGTACGCGGAAAATTAGCCATAATCGGATGGTCAGTTAATATAGACTCCACTGTAAAGGGCTGATGACCTTCATGCCGGTGGGAACGGGCTCCAACAAAATCAAACCACAAATCTGTATCCGCCCGGTACGAGTGCATCGCACAGTGAAGCATAACAGCCGGAAGCTGATGCTCAACATGTGCATTCACAATCTGCTCAATATAACTCACATCTTCAATTTCGGTGTGGCAATGGTTATAAAGTACCACGTCAAATTGCGTTGCCCAGTCAGTATTGTCATGTCGTGATATGGTTTGATCGTGTGCTTCCCCGACTTCATTATCGACCGTAAATACGATATTGCCGATACGTTCGGTTAACCCTTCCTCCAGTATCTCAATTTGAGCTTCATAATCATGCCATCCCCCACCGGTGATCATCAACACCTCCAAAGGATCATCCGTTTGCATTGCATTTATCGGTGCGGTTATCGCTAAAACATAAAACAAAATCGATAACGGCAAGCCCACTACACCTAATCTATTTATACACCTCTTCATATCCGTCAATCTTTTATATTTTTCGATTTGATTTGAGCAGGGGTATAATATAAATTGTTATCGTTAACAGCCAATATGCATTTTAAAGCCGGTAATCCATCTCACGAGTTTGGCAATCATGAACAGATGGGGGGATCAACACTGCTGGCTGAAACGATCGGGGAGGCGGGTGATAAATTTCTCGAATGGCAGGGCGGTTACTTCGAAACCGACTGGTCAATCAAGGAAATGCGTAACGTAGTGAACAATCGTACTCCAGATCTGCCTTTAACTTTAGTTCTGCCTTCAACGGAGTGATCTTTGGTTTCAATCAAATTTAGCCCAAATGTTTTTTTGATCCGGAAGACCGGAAAATTTCAACGTCTAAAATTCAATCCATAATTTACGCTCGAAAACCTATGTCAAACTCTAAAAAATATTCTGAAAGCAATAAAATCTCACGTCTTGACATGTTGAAAAGCAGCGCCTCTCTTTCGGCAGCAATGGTTGCCGGTATCTCACTTCCAGCCGGTCTTATGGGATGTTCGAGTGAGTCACGAACTTCTGAGTCATCTTCAACTGTTGTTCAAAATGACAGGATCAAACAAATACTGGTTTCCTGGCCGTTTATGGCATTTGGAGATGAATGGAACCTCGATCAGCTTTGCCAGGCGGCTGTTGATCTTGGCTGCCACGGAATAGAGCTCGTTGGCCCTGACGAGTGGCCAACCATGCAGGATTATGGTCTGGTGTGCGGAATGTCGACCAATGGCATGCCCGACCCTCCTTTTGAAAAAGGATTAAACAACCCGAGATACCAGGAAGAGGTAATCTCCCGGACAATAACACGAATAGAAGAGTGTGCGGAAGCCGGTGTACCCAATGTGATTGCATTTACCGGTTTTGAATATCGTGACCTTGACAACCCCGATGTAGGTGTGATCCCGGTTGATGAAGGAACTGAAAACACCGTAAACGGGCTCAAAGAACTTGCTCTGCACGCTGAAGAACACGATGTAACCATTTGCCTGGAACACCTCAACTCAAGGTTTGAAGGAGATGATTACAGGGGACACCCCGGATACCAGGGTGACGACATCGATTATTGTGCTGATATCATTCGAGAGGTTGGTTCGACTCATGTTAAGTTGCTATTTGATATCTATCATGTACAAATCATGAATGGCGACGTTATTGCCCGGATACGTGAGTACGGCACCGACCTGATCGGTCATATTCATACGGCAGGTGTGCCCGGACGCATTGAACTGGATAATACCCAGGAATTGTATTACCCGCCGATTATGGAAGCGTTGCTCGACATCGGCTATGAAGGCTATGTCGGTCAGGAATTCATCCCTACGCGAGACCCGATGGAAGGCTTGCGTGAAGCAGTGGCAGTGTGTGATGTGTGATCAGGATGCAAGATTCAATTCAGGCCGGCAGGAAACAGGGTAATCAGCCGGTTCCTTCTCTTTCAGCTGCCCTGATCGTATATGTTTGGTCAGTCTTTGTATTCGTCAGCCAGAAAAATTTGAAAAGCAAGCATGCCGGACCCTAAAACGGCTGCAAGAAAAAAAATCATTGCAAGTCCGGGATAACCAAATAAGGTAAATGCGGTGTCTACCTGCATCAGCAAAGAGGAACCGATAATCAAAGCAGCAAGAATTAACCCGACGGTAATTCTGTTAGCCACTTTTTGAAACCCTTTCATCATTTCCCCTTCGTCCAGGGCATCTATTTTAAGCTTGATCTCATTTCTTGCAACGTTGTCCATGATTGTATTCAACCGTTCCGGAAACTTTTCAACAAGTTCTTTACTGTCGAGTAATGTCTGGAAATAATTCAGTGAAGTGAGATCCTGGAACATATGCTTATTGGTCAGTTCCATTGAATGCTTTTTAATTGCATTATTAGGGTTGAATCCGGGCGAAAGAGTCCTGGCCACCTGGTCGAGATTCAAAAGGGTTTTACCGATCAGGCTCATTTCAACCGGCAACAAGAAACCGTTTGTCCCTGCATATCGGACCATTTCCAGGATAATTTTTCCGGTTTTGAGTTGACTGGCATCAGCATTTAGGTTTTCAAGAATAAGCGTGCTTATTTCACTACGAAAACTTTCTTCGTCCGCATCATCCATAACTTCACTCATCTCAACAAGCAGGTTCACCACCTCGTCCGCATTTCCGTCCCCGATATTGATCATCATTTTCAGATATTGATCCCTGAGTTTAGGAGAAATATGGGCAACCATACCGAAATCCAGCATGGCAATCTTGTTGTTATCCATCAAATGGAGATTACCCGGATGTGGATCGGCATGCACAAATCCGTCGATTACAATCTGCTGGAGATAGGATTGAAACAGTTCATCTGCGATCTTTTCTCCATCCAATTCAAGCTGCTTTAAAGGTGAAATATCTGTAATTTTTTCCCCTTTCAGATAGTGCATGGTCAAAACCCGTTCAGTCGTATAATCCTTGACCGGAGTCGGAACAGTGAGATACTTGAACTCTGCAAGGTTCTTTTCAAACTGCCGGATATTTTCAGCTTCTTTCAGGTAGTCCAGTTCGCGAATCAGGGTTTTTTGAAACTGCTTGAATAACCGGTGAACCCGGAATCTTTTGCCGAAGTCTGTATTTTTTTCCAGGAATTCGGAACTGTTTTCAAGCACATCCAGTTCTTTTTGAATTTCATTTCGTATTCCAGGCCTCTGTACCTTGACCACGACGGTAGTACCATCACGAAGTTCGGCAAGGTGTACCTGTCCCAGTGATGCAGACGCAAGTGCTTCTTTATTGAAATGGTTAAACGCTTTTGAAATTTTGACTCCAAGCTCATTCTCGACAATCTCCTGAATCTGCTCATAAGGCACAGCCTCAACATCATCCTGAAGATTTGTAAGCTCGTCGATATATTCGGATGGCAGAAGATCGGGACGGGTGGACAACAGTTGGCCAAGCTTGATAAAAGCGGGCCCCATCGCCTTCAAATCTTCAACCATTTCTGAAGGCGAAGTACCATCAGAAGAACCTTCCTTTTCATTCCACTCATCTGTATCCAGATCACCGAGTTTGGCCTGTTCAACGAGATCGCTGTTTCCGTATTTCCACAAAAAAAACGCGAGATCTTTATACTGATCCAAATGTTTCACAACAATGCAATAAGATTAATCCGAATGTTTCTTCTTCTGATAGTATCAATAATCGATCTTAAAACAAACTTTTCAGCAGGTCAAAACCATCAATCCCTTCTCCTGATGGTGTTACCGATTCTATTCCGAAGCACAGGTATCACTTGCCGATGTCATCCTTTACCAGGATTCAGGTTGACCGGATAGACCTTGGCAGCATTGCCGTGATCCGATGTGTCATCAATGGCACTGTGAAGGGGAAGGTTTTTTTAAATTTTTTTGTTCAAAACTTATTGAACTAATTGAAACTTATTCTTATTTTTCCCGTATGGACAAGAAGAAACTGACATTTATTGAAGAATCAGGGCTCATGTTCGAACAGCTTGGGATGACCAGGATGGTCGGCAGAGTCTTCGGATACCTGTTGGTAAGCGACCAGGATGAAGTGTCGTTCGAACAGATAAGGGAAGTATTGGGAGCCAGTAAAGGCAGTATAAGCGGCACTACGCGTCAACTGATCCAGATTGGCTTGATTGAACCGGTATCGTTGCCCGGCGACAGAAAAACATACTTCAGGATTACAGAACTTGAACTTGGCAAATTACTTAAAAGCCGAATGGAACTGTTTGGACGCTTTTCCAAGACGTTGGCCAACGCAAGGAATGTGAAAAACAGAGAAGATTCAGTAGCTGGCTGGTTATTGGAAGCATCCGTTTTTTACGGATGGATTGGAGACCAGATTGATGAAGTCATCGATAAATGGCACCGTGAAAAGGATCAGATTATCAAAACCAAAATCGGAACCAAAAAAAATGAATAAATCGTCTAAAAGAAGGGATTCTCAAAATAATACTTCTCAAGCCTTATCACTTAAAAAGTGTATCAAAAAAATGGATGAAAAAATTGAATTAAATGTTCAACAATTCATCAACTGGCTGGAAGACGAAAAGAAGAAATTTACTGAAAATATGGAGTAAATGATGTTTCCCAAAATACTTACACTTACTGTTTTAAAAACTGCCAGGATAAAACCGATCTTGAAATCAATCCTGTTGGGTTTAATGACTGTTTCTTTCTCATTTCTTTTTGTCTCAACAACACTTACTGCCCAGGATGCAGGCGAAATTATCGAACGGATGGAAGAGGTGATGCGTGGTGAGTCGAGCTATGCTGAAATGACCATGACCATCGAACGCCCACGCTACACCCGTGATGTGAGTATGAGGGCCTGGGCTCTGGGTGAAGATTACTCGCTGATTTTGATTACGGACCCGGCACGTGATCGGGGTACAACCTATCTCAAACGAAGGAATGAGATATGGAACTATGTGCCCAATATCGACCGAACAATTAAAATGCCTCCCTCCATGATGTCACAGTCCTGGATGGGGTCCGATTTCACAAACGATGACCTGGTGAGGGAGAGTTCAACTGTGGACGATTATGAGCACCGGATAGTAAGGGAAGAAAATTACAATGGCCGTGATGCATGGGTCATGGAACTGATTCCCAAACCCGATACACCGATCGTTTGGGGAAAGGTGTTGATTTGGGTCGACAAAGAGCATTATATCCAGCTTCGGGTGGAAAACTTTGACCAGCGGGATGAACGGGCTAATACCCTCGAATTTTCAGAAATCGGAGAAATGGGCGGTCGAATATTTCCGGCAAGAATGACCCTGACTCCGGACGATAACCCGGATCAACGAACAATTATGGTTTATGAAAACCTGGAGTTTGATGTGGATCTGAACGAATCGTTTTTCACACAGCAAAATATGCGGAGAATCAGGTAAATGAGAAGTGAGAACCATATCAAGACAATCGCATGTATCTTCGACTAGCCTGGCGAAATGTCTGGAGAAATAAACGGCGGACGCTGATCACCATCTCATCGAT
>SLQC01000098.1 GCA_007131625.1 Balneolales bacterium
ATGAATGCTCCATGTGACTGCTTGAATCATAATTTATTTTCACATGAATACCGTTACGAATCCGGGGAGGGTCAGTAATATTGTACAAACCTAATATAAGAATTGTTATGTAAACAGGGGACAGTTTTCGGTGCTTCAGACATCGTCATAATCAAACCCTTCGTCTTCTTCACCATGGAAAAAGTCCTCTTTCATGATATAGTCGGGCCAGATCTCCTCAATACTTTCGTATGGAGTATCATCTTCTTCATCCAGCTCATGCAAATTGTCAATTACCTGCTGGGGGCAGCCGTTACGCTCGGCCCACTCGATTAATTCGTTGCGAGTAGCGGGCCAAGGGGCATCCTCAAGTGTTGCTGCGAGTTCAACAGTCCATATCATAAGCCTGGTATCCTGATTTATTTTAGTTAGAAACTTTGACGGGTTAATAACTAATTTTTGAGATAAAATTCAAGTGCCTAACGCCATCAAAATAAAATAATTTTACAGAGGGGTTATACCTGTCCGTAAATTTTGTTATTTTAGGGTGAAGTCGAGTAATTTAAATTTTTTTTTAAAGGAAATATTATGGGATCATTTGGCGGAATTGAGTGGCTTGTTATCATTCTTGTGGTATTATTGCTTTTTGGAGCAAAAAAGATACCCGAGCTGGCACGTGGACTGGGACAGGGACTTACCGAATTCCGGAAGGCTTCGTCCGATATCAAGAAAGAGATAGAAAAGGGAGCCGAAGAGCCTACCCAGGCGGAACGTTATGAACAGAAGAAAGCGCAACAAGCGGAAGTAAATAAAAAAGCAGAAGTAAAAAAAGAAGAAGTTAAAACGGAAAATGAATCCGATGACTGAAACTTTGCAGCTTCATTTTGAAACGTTTTGATGCATAACAGTATTCGCAGTACTCGCGAGCAGCTTGATAAAGGCAGCGTCGCACTTACCGATCTTGTTTCCGGGTATAAATCACGTATAGAAGAAAAGAATCCGGAAATAAAT
Source organism: Balneolales bacterium (assembly GCA_007131625.1). GTDB lineage: Bacteria > Bacteroidota > Rhodothermia > Balneolales > Natronogracilivirgulaceae > SLQC01. Next base: position 991 of record SLQC01000098.1, read on the forward strand.
GCTTTTACATTACTGGATAAAGAGCAAGCGTTGCAGCAGGCGAAGTCTGTTCAGAATAAAATCAACGACGGAACGGCGGGCCTACTTGCCGGTGTCGTCATTGGTATCAAAGATGTACTTTGCCATGAGGGACGACCCGCCACCTGTGCTTCTGAAATGCTTGCCAATTATGAAGCGGTCTACAGCGCAACAGTCGTTGACAGACTCTTAGCTCAGGATGCCGTCATCATCGGCCGGCTGAATATGGACGAGTTCGCAATGGGTTCATCCAATGAGAATTCGAAATACGGTCCGGCAAAGAATCCACACAACACCGGAAAAGTGACCGGAGGCTCCAGTGGAGGAAGTGCCGCTGCGGTGGCCGCTGGAATGTGTGATGTCGCACTTGGCACCGATACCGGTGGATCGATCAGACAGCCGGCATCCTATTGCGGTGTGGTGGGGGTAAAACCCTCATACGGGCGTGTTTCGCGGTATGGTCTGATCGCTTACGCCTCCTCGTTTGACTGCATCGGACCAATAGCCCGAAGCGTAACCGACGCTGCCACCGTGCTCAAAGTCATAGCAGGTCAGGACAACAAAGACGCGACTTCTTCTCCAAAGCCGGTACCCGATTACCCCGAATTGCTCAATAAGCCCGATACCGGCTTTACCGTTGGTGTTCCGGCTGAATATTTCGGGGATGGACTCGATCCCGTGATCAAAGATCGCATTTTGGTGGTGGCCAAGCGGCTTGAGAAGCAGGGTGCCCGCCTGGTGGATGTAAAACTGCCGCATCTCAGCTATGCCATTGCGACTTACTACATTCTTGCCACGGCGGAAGCGTCCAGCAATCTGGCCCGTTTCGACGGTATTCGGTATGGCCACCGTGCAGATATCCACTATGTACGTAAGCAGCTCAGAGAGGAAGAGGTGGCGATCAAACAGCAGCTGAAAACTGCCGGTGGCAGCGGCAAAAGCAATGCCAACAGAAATGGAAGCAGTGATGGTGATGCCGCATCCTTGCAGAAACAGCTCGATGCTATCGATAGTCCAATGATCCGGCTCTACAAGCAAAGTCGGACCGAAGGGTTCGGTACCGAGGTCAAGCGACGCATTATGCTGGGTACCTACGTACTGAGTGCCGGATATTACGAAGCCTACTACGGCAAGGCTCAACGCATCCGCCGTCTCATCAAGGAAGATTTTGAAAAAGCATTTTCTCAGGTGGATGTCATCATCTCTCCGACAGCACCAACCACGGCGTTCGATCTCGGGGCCAATCTGAATGATCCCCTCCAGATGTACCTGAACGATATTTACACCATATCTGCCAATTTGGCAGGTATCTGCGGAATCAGTATACCTGCCGGAACACATCCGGTTGACAACATGCCGATAGGTGTGCAGCTGATGGCGGACGCTTTTCAGGAGCCGGCGCTTTTCAACGCCGCATTTCTTGCCGAGCAGGCAGTGGCCGATGTAAACGGCGATTCGTGATGGCGATGCCACTTTCGTCATATGTCGCATTTATCTCCATTCTTTTTTTTTCAATTGCGTTGCAGGTGTGCTCGGATAAAAAAGAGCCCCGCAACATGACATTCGTCGACCGTGGCCGGGATGTCCCCGCTTTTTCGGCCGATTCGGCCTACCAATTTATTGCAGAACAGGTAGCGTTCGGACCCAGAAACCCCGGTTCGGAAGGACACCGGTTGACTCGTGATTATCTCGTCCGGAAACTGCAGGATTATGCCGGACAACACGCAGTATATGTCCAGCCATTTACTCATACCGGCTATGATGGGGATACCTATGATATGAGCAACATCATTGCATCATTCCGACCCGAACTGAGTGACCGCATCATGCTTCTGGCGCATTGGGATACCCGACCGCGGGCCGAAAAGGATCCCGATCCACGGCTTCGGCACGAGCCGATTCCGGGTGCCGACGACGGTGGCAGCGGCGTGGGAGTGTTACTGGAATTGGCCCGCATCTTTCATGACAATCCACCACCACTCGGGGTCGACATCATCCTGTTCGACGGTGAGGATTATGGCCATGAAAGTGATCTCGACTCTTATTTTCTTGGGTCCCGTCACTGGTCGGAGTTTCCGCCGGTGCCCGGATACCGGCCACGTTTCGGTATTCTTCTGGATATGGTCGGTGCCAAAGGGGCTGTTTTTCCGAAGGAGGGATTTTCGATGCAATACGCTCCACGACTGGTTGAGGAAGTGTGGTCGGTGGCGTCTGAACTGGGGTTCGAACAACTGTTTCCGGATCAGCGAGGTTCTCAGGTGGCAGATGACCACTGGATTATCAACCGAAAGACGGGCATTCCGACCATTAACATCATCCATCACAAGCTGCCGCAATCCCGCTATGAAGTCCTGTTTCCGGATCATTGGCATACCCACAAAGACGATTTGGAGATCATCAGCACTGAAACCCTGCAGGCAATTGGTGATGTGATGACAACATTCATCTATAACCGTATTCTCTGACATCTGCTTCCTGTCCGCACCCCATAAACTATCCCATTATACGTGAAGTCCATTTGAAATCAGTGAAATTTTCTCCCATGCCGGGAATCAATATGCACACCGTGAACCCTTTTTGACATTCCGTAATATTATCCCGTTTCCCATGAAAATTTTCTACACAAAAGTTCGTCTGCGTATTCCCGAATCAGTACGGGAATACGCCGTCAGTGTCATGCTCGACATCGGATTTGAAGGATTTCAGGAAGAAGATGATGCGATGGAAGCGTGGATCCGGTCTGACCGCTACTCGGCCGATGTGCGGAAAGGACTTGAGGATTGGCTCGGTTCGCAACCGGATGAGTGCCGGATCCTGGAAGAAGAGACGGTAGCCGAACGCAATTGGAACGAGGAGTGGGAGAAAACCATTCAGCCGATGCAGATCGGGCCGTTTTTTATCCATCCCACATGGGCGGATGAATCGCCGCCGAAATACACCATCCCGATTGCGATCGACCCGAAAATGGCGTTCGGAACCGGCTATCATGAGACAACGCGGCTGATGTTACGGCTCATCCCGGATTTTGTCCGGAAAGGAGACACGCTTCTTGATATGGGTGCCGGTACCGGTGTACTGGGTATCGCCGCTCTCAAAATGGGTGCCGGGAGGGCTGTCGGGATTGACATCGACCCATGGAGTTACGACAATGCGTTGGAAAATGCGAAGATTAACGGATTGGCCGAACGGCTGGAGATTCGCATTGGTTCAGTAGATCAACTGAAACCGGACGAGCAATTCAACCTGATCCTGGCCAACATCAACCGGAACATTTTGCTGGACTTGGGCGATGCGCTGGTTGAAAAGCTGGCAACCGGCGGGAATCTGCTGTTATCGGGCATTGTGGAAGGTGATGAAGAGGTGATTTTTGCACATCCAGCCTACAGATCATTGGAGAAGTGTTCCATGTTGCAGGAGAATGAGTGGCTGGGAATTGGATTGAGCCGAATTATCGGTTCCAGAAGCGCTGAAATTACTTAGAATCGAAAGTGAAACTTTTCTATATTTGTACTCATTATTTTTTCATGGATGGTGTATAGATAATCCTTCCATGACAATGGTTTTTCTAATCCCGACGATTCGTGTCTGAAAAGACAACAGCAACCGAAAGTAGTCGAATGGATCGTAATCTGGTTGATGCCGCACTCACCGGTGATCAGAAAGCGTATGAGCAGCTGGTCGACAAGTACCAGCGTGCACTGTATTTCCATATACTGAAGCTGGTCCGCAATCGGGATATCGTGGACGATCTGGTACAGGAGGTTTTTCTGAAAGCGTTTGACTGTCTGGAATCCTACAACCGTGATTACGCGTTTTCGACCTGGATCTACCGTATTGCAGCCAATCACAGTATCGACTATCTGAGAAAGAAAAAGCTGAGTACGCTGTCTATTGATGAGCCGATTCAGGGGAAAGACGGAGATATGACGATGGAGCTGACCGATGAGGGTGCCGGGACGGATCGTGATATCATGCAGAAAGAACGGCGTACTCTTATCCGCCGGGCTATCGAAAGTCTGCCGGAAAAGTATCGTGTAGTGATCCGTATGCGGCACATGGAGGAAATGAGCTACGAGGATATAGCGGAGAACCTCAACCTGCCACTGGGAACTGTCAAGGCGCATATCTTTCGGGCGAGAGAATTACTGAACAAATATTTGAAAGAGCGGTTATCAGCTTACTGACCGTATTTCTTGCTTGTGTCATGAATGTATGTATAAAGGTCAGTATGTCTAATGGTCATTAGAGCAGATGAAACACCCATACCGCCGATAAATGATACACAGGCGCAAGATTTAATATGAATATTCTGTAGGACTGATTGATTAAATAATTTAAACAGATGCAACGCACCCGAAACAAAGGAAAGACAGGTTTTTTTGTACTCGACGCTCTGATGATTTTCCTGCTGGTCATCAACCTGAGCTGGATTGTGTTTGACTGGCTGTTCCAGTATCAGCCGATCCGGGACCTACTGTACGCTGCCGCTCCCGGTTTTACCGATAAATACGCAATAACAATTCATCCCCGGTTTATACTCATCGATCTGACTTTTGTCTCGATCTTCCTGACCGAATTCTTCATTCGATGGGTGATGGCCGTTTATCATCGGGTCTATCACCGCTGGTTCTTTTTCCCTTTTATCCATTTTTATGATCTGCTGGGATGCATACCGGTCGGCGGATTCCGCTTTCTGCGACTCCTCCGAATCATCTCCATCACCTACCGGCTTCAGAAAGCCGGGGTTATCGACCTTAGCCAGAGCCCGCTTGTAGCCTTCATCCGCAAATACTACGGGATTTTGATAGAGGAGCTGTCGGACCGTGTCACGATCAACATTTTAACCGATATTCAGCAGGAAGTGCGCCACGGGGGGCCGGTTGTTGACCGCATTGTCAGCGAAGTGGTGATGCCCCACAAAGAGTCACTGGTGGAGTGGGCGTCGCACCGGGTCGAAAAAGTAGCTACACAGAACTACGCGCGCTACCGGGATGATATTCATGCTTATGTCCGGGAGAGGATCACCCTCGCCGTCGACGAAAACAAGGAATTTGCTCGTCTGGAACAGATTCCGATATTCGGATCCGCTGTACGTAATACCGTCGAGAAAGCGATCAGTGATATCGTTTTTCATGTGGTCAACGGGATCATCCAGGACCTGGCATCGCAACGCAACCGGACGCTGATCGATGAGACAGCCGATATCCTTTTTGATGCGATACTGTTCAAGGAAGAGGATTCCGAGTTAAACCGGATGGTTATCAAAACCCTTGACCATTCCCTGGATATAGTCAAGCAGCAGGTGGTGGTGCAGAAGTGGAAACTTTGGGACCTGGCCGAGGATGAAGAGCATTTTCGTCGTTTGTTGCGGGAAGAGATGTTGAAACCGGGGGATAAAAGCGATTGAGTTCCGGCGGCAAGTATTGAGGAAATATTGGCAAGGCTGGTGAGTTAATGTTTGATAATCTGATGCAAACCGGCAGGATAACATGACCCGATACGCAAAGAATATCACAGAACGGACCGAAATGGTACGGCAAGAGTCGCTTAGGCTAGGTTTCGATGCGATCGGCTTTGCAAAAGCGCGACGGCTGGATTCCGAGGAAAACCGGCTGGAACAGTGGCTCAAGGAGGGGCGCCACGGCACGATGCAGTGGATGGAAAATCACTTTGACAAAAGAGTGGACCCACGGAAGCTCGTACCCGGGGCGCAATCGATCGTTTCACTCATGATCAGCTACCATCAGCCCGAACTGGACCGGCAGCAGGCGGCGTCGGAACTTCCCAAAATATCAAAGTATGCTCTCGGGGAAGACTATCACAAAGTGTTCAAAGAAAAACTATTCGAACTATTTGCCTTCACCGAATCGGTAACCGGGAAGGTGGAAGGAAGGGTTTTTGTCGACTCCGCACCGGTACTGGACAAATCCTGGGCAGTGGAATCGGGTATCGGATGGATGGGAAAACACACCAACATACTGAACCGGCAATGGGGCTCCTGGTTTTTCATAGGTGAGATGATCCTGGATGTAAAATTTGATTTCGACCACCCGATTCCCGACTATTGCGGAAGCTGTACAAGATGCATCGATGCGTGTCCGACCGACGCCATCTACGAACCTTACAAAGTGGACGGCACCAAATGTATATCCTACTTAACCATCGAGCTCCGGGACGAAATTCCGGAAGAATACCACCGGCAGATGGGAGAGTGGATCTTCGGATGCGACATATGTCAGGATGTCTGTCCCTGGAATCGTAAGGCACGCCGCGGATCCGAAGATAGGCTGTTTGCACACCCGGAAAAAGGGGATCGTGATATCGACTTTTGGGAAGAGCTGAATCTGCAGGAATATCGCGAACTGTTCCGTAAAAGTGCTGTCAAACGGGCAAAATACGGCGGGTTCAAGCGGAATGTCAAAATCGCGAGTACCAATTTGAGACATCCAGATCGCACCTTTGTGAACAGGTCAGGTACGTTTCGAAAGTAACAGCAGGCCGACTCAGATTCCCCAGTTGCCACTTATTAGTAATTTATCCAATTATCCATTCCAATAAATTCATGGTAGTTCAGGGTTTCCATGGAGATGCCATAATTGATGCAAAATTATGATATAGATAACTTGCAAATCGTTTTATAATCAGGGTTATTCGTATTTTTCCAAAGTGTACAATAACAAACCTGGAAATTTGCCATAATTATACTTTATGCAACCTATAACACTTGAACAGGTTATAATAGAAATCAATCTTATTGAAAATGCGCCTCAATTCCTCTTTTAAAAATATCATTGAAAAAGAAAACA
>SLQC01000224.1 GCA_007131625.1 Balneolales bacterium
AATCTGGTACCCCCACGACAGATCATAGGGATGCTCGGCCAACGGCAAAAGTTCGATATGAGTATAGCCAAGGTCTCGGACATAGGGAACAAGGTCATCAGCCAGCTCGCGATAGGTCATAAAGCCTGTCGGTACCATCTCATTTTTTTTCCAGGAACCGAGGTGCACTTCGTAGATGGACATAGGTGCGTCGAAGTTTTTGTGTCTTTTTCGGAGCCAGTCTTCATCATTCCACTGAAATGATCCGAACTTCTTGACGATCGATGCGTTTCTGGGCCGCAACTCAGAGTAAAAACCATACGGATCAGCCTTGAGCAACGGCATGTCCTGTCCATGAACGGCAATTTCGTATTTATAACTGTTCCCTTCGGTGATTCCGGGAATAAATATCTCCCACAACCCCTGTTCGTGATATTTTCGCATCAGATGCCGCCGGCCATCCCATTCGTTAAACGAGCCGACCACACTCACCCGTTTGGCCGCCGGGGCTGTCACAACAAACCGTGTTCCCTCCACATCCCCTATTTTCATCAAATGTGCCCCCATCCATTCGTATGCTTTTCTATGGGTCCCTTCACCCCAGAGCTGAAGATCAAAGTCGGTTAGCGTGGGACCGAACGCATAAGGGTCCGAGATGGTGTATTTCTCACCTTCATATGTAATAATCTCCAATTGGTATGCAGGAGCTTTGGAAAGTTCCTTAAAAAAAACTTCAAACACGCCTCCATCACTGATTCTGGTCATCTCATGATAGGATGGCGTATCATCATACCATATATTTACGGCCTCTGCGTTAGGCTGCAGGGTACGTATGACAATACCCTTTTTATTTCCTTTTTTTACGGAATGCGGACCCAGAATTGAAAATGGATCAGAGTGCTCAGCCTTCTCCAGCGCTGAGATAATTTCTTGATTTAAAATTTTCTGTTTCACAGATTATATTTTCGCAGGACGTTTGAACATTGTCAAGTAAAATACAAAGAATTACACTAAAATTAACCGGATTCATACCTTTGACATTTTCTTCTATTTTAGTAATAAGCCATCGGTATTTCAACGATATCACAACTGATGAAGGCAACAACTCTCATAGCCAATAGGTATCTGTTCTCCAGGAAACATGTTTCACTGATCACAACCCTGACCATGATCAGTATAAGCGGGGTGACGGTCGGAACCGCTCTATTGATTGTAGTCCTGTCTGTCTTCAACGGTTTTTTTGATATAATCAAAAGCATGTTGTTGTCAAACGACCCCGATCTGCGGATCGAAGCCGTTGAAGGCCGCTCCTTTCTGCATACGAATGATATCGACAGCACACTTGCCGGGATTTCCGAAATTTCGGTACAGTCTCCCTATATCCAGGGAAAAGTACTGGTCGCCCACCGCGGCCGGAGGGACCAGGTAGTGCTGGTTAAAGGAATAGACCCTGAACGATTTGCTCAATTTGCCGATATGGAAGCGTTGCTTACGGCGGGCGGGCTAGATCTTGCAGTGCACAACCAGAAACCGGGCGTAATGCTGTCTGACCCTCTCAGCCGCAGTTTGCGCCTGAACATTGGTGACGATGTCGCTTTACTAAGTGCCGCCGGCATGCAACGAGCGCTGACACAGTTTACTGGTCCCCGGGTAAGCCGGTTTGAAGTGCGCGGTATCTATAGTTTGCAGCAAGTGATTGACGAACCGGTCATCTATATTGATATTCACGCCGCCCAGCGTCTGTTCGATCAGCGAAATCACATATCAGGCATCGATATCAGCCTCCATGATCATGAAAAAGCCAATATAATCCGAAATCAGTTACATCAGAAACTGGGGGATGAATTTATTGTACAGACCTGGTACGATCTGCAGCGACCATTGTATGACGTAATGAATCTCGAAAAGTGGGGGGCCTATTTCATACTGATGATTATAGTAATTGTCGCTGTATTGAATATCGTCGGTTCACTGACAATGATCGTGATACAAAAACAGAGGGATATCGGACTTCTTCGTTCGCTCGGTTTCCGCAAGAAGGACATTATGACGATATTTTTTAAACAGGGATGGTATATCGGGTTGATCGGCTGTCTACTCGGCGGTTCTGCGGGACTTCTACTCTGTTATCTGCAAGACACATATGGACTTGTTCGACTTGCCGGAGCCGAGTCGTTTATCATCACCGCCTATCCGGTGCAAATTCTATGGCGCGATATAACTTTAGTTTTAGGCGGAAGCATGTTATTGTGCCTGATTGCAAGCTGGTATCCGGCGGTCCGGGCTTCATCTATTCATCCGGCCGATGCAGTCCGGAATGAATAGGTTACCGGTACAGGGTGGCAGATTGCTTTGGTGTATAATAAACTTTGCATTCCTGCACTTTACAAACAGCTCACCTTGAAGACTTTCGGCTGTTATTCGTTGTAACTGTCGGGCAGATCATTTTCGTACAGTACCACATCTCCCTCTACCAATTCGGTTCGCAGCCGATCATTCGCTTCAAAAAGTGTGTCAACGACCGTGATCCGCTGTTCGTCGAAGCCACCCTGCTTCAGTCCCTCATAAACCGGCTCGGTTTGCTGCCTTCCGATCAAATAGATGTGGTCAGGAGCTTTTTTTGCCATCCATAAACCGAATTCTCTGTTTTCTTCCTCCTGACGGTCGCCCAACTCTATCATACCCGGAGTAACGACAAATTTCCGGCCGCTTTCAAAGGAGCAGAGTACGGAAATGGCATTTTTTGCTCCTATCGGATTGGAGTTGAACGCATCGTCGATAATCAACACGCCATTTTGTTTTTTTAGCTCCAGACGGTGTTCCACCGGTTTGACTTTTCGAAGCGCCACTTTAATTGTGGGAAGCCGCAATCCCGCCATAAGTCCGACCCCGGCGGCAAGTAAAGCATTCCGGACACTGTGTTCGCCCAAATGGGACATGACGATCTGTTCTGGCCCTTTTGTCCCCGCCGGTTGCTCCCCGGGAAACAGATGCTGTTCGCTCAGCAGGATCTGAAACGAGCAGCCATTTTCATCATAAGTGATATTACGAGCGATGAGGTGATTGTATTCTTCTTCAAGTCCGGCAAATAGCACGTCGATATCTTTCCTGCCGGCCATAGAGCGGACTTTCGGGTCGTCTCCGTTGAGTACGGCGATTCCACCGGTTTTGACATACTGCATCAATGCTCCTTTTGTGCGGGCTATAGCCTCAAGCGATCCGAAGCTCTCGAGATGTGCGATGCCGACATTGGTGACGACGGCGATATCCGGACGTGCAATCCGGCACAGTTCATCGATATTACCCTCATACCGGGCGCCCATTTCCAGAATCAATACCTGATCAGACGGCTGCAGGTCATGGTTGATCACCTTACAGATCCCCATCGGCGTATTGTAACTTCCGGGTGTGGTGCATACCCGAAACCGCTCTTTGAGTACCGCATCAATCAAAAACTTTGTGCTGGTTTTTCCATAACTACCGGTGATCGCTATAACTTTAAGGCTGGACATCGACTGGAGCTTATTTCGGGCCATCCGTATGTATCGAAATTGGACAAGATTCTCCAGCGGATGGACGATTCCGGCCGCCAGAAACAACAGCCAGGGCAATAACAGATCAGCCAAAACCCAGACATAAATCAGGATATAAATATCCGGGAACAGTGGCCCGATTGAAAAGGCGTAAGCTGTCCCCAGAAGCGGAATCCATGCGGCCAATACAATGAAAACCAATGTCAGTCGCTTCATCCTTGCTGTAAAAACAAGTGGTTTTTTAACTTTCGATCCGTGAAAACGGGCAATCGATCCAAACCAGAAAGCCGAGAAGATAAACAGGGCAACCGCCACCGCTGTGGTGGTGAAGTACGGTTCCAGATAATAGCGCCCGACCATTGCGGCCAGGATCAACGCCAGATGAGGAACCGAAACCAGAATGGTGTTCCAGTGTCCGGCCAGCCATTTTGTAAACTCGTTAAATTTGTAACCGTGCTGCTGAAAAATATGCAGGAGATACATACCCCTGTACAGTCCATGTCGAAGCATGAGAAAGACAAATACCCAGCATAAAATTTCTATAGCGGTGTAATACCAGCTCAATTGTTGCTCTTATGTAATTTGTAAATGGTTAACTTTAGAGAGAAACTTGCGCGTAATATACCAAGATCTGTTATCTTGTCAGTCACTCTTTCTGAAGGATTGTTTCGCAAAAAGAAGCGATTATCCAATGAAAAAACCATTACGAATGTTTTCGACACGCGGGTGCATGATTAAGCACATGGTTGCTCCAAGTGTCCTTATGAATCAGAATAAATTAAACAGATGAAACTTATTATTCCAATGGCCGGTCGCGGTACCCGGCTGCGTCCTCACTCACTGACAACGCCCAAACCACTTTTACCAGTAGCCGGCCCCATTCTGATTGAGCGGATCATTCAGTCTTTTATTGAATCACTTGACAGTGAACTAACGGAAATTGGTTTTGTACTTGGAGATTTTGGACAGGAAGTTGAGGTACGTCTTGCAAAGATGACCCGTGACTTTGGTGCCAATCCGGCTTTCTACTATCAGAATCAGGCGCTCGGAACCGCACATGCTGTTCACTGTGCTGCCGGATCCCTCGCCGGTGAAGTAATCGTTGCATTTGCCGACACACTTTTTGAAGTCGGAGGACGAATAAATTTGGAAGAAGCCGACAGTGTCATTTGGCTGAAAAAGGTGGCGAATCCATCATCTTATGGTGTTGCGGTGATCGACGATGGGCGAATCACACGTTTCATCGAGAAACCGAAGGAGCCAATTTCCGATATGGCCATAATTGGTGTCTACTATTTCCGCGACGGCGAACGATTGAAAAATGAGCTTGCGTACCTGATGGAAAACGATATTCGCGGCCATAAAAATGAATTCGACCTCACCGACGCCATCGACCGGCTACTGAAACAGGGTGCGGTCTTCAAGGCTGCCGATGTCGATCAGTGGCTCGACTTCGGCACTATTCCCGCCTGGATCTCCTCTACTAAGGCAGTTCTGAACCGCATGCCAAACCGTGAAGCTGATGCCGGGCGCTTTCCCGGCTCCCAAATTATCCCACCATGTTATATTGGCCGCGATGTGCGTATCGAAAACAGCACCGTCGGTCCATACGCTTGCATTGGAAACGGATGCACAATCAAAAAAAGCCAAATTCGGGAAAGCATCATCCGGGAAGATGCTGTAATCGTCGACTCAAAACTGGATCACAGCACTATAGGCATTGCCGTCAATGTCGATTCCTGCGAACATGAAATACATGTCGGCGACCACTCCAGAGTTGGTGGTTCGCTGAAGTCGGCCGAGTAACTTGTACGCTTCCAATCACATCCCGAATTGCTACTTCATAAACCGGTTTGCAACATATCTTTCTTCGGAATATCACTTATGCTGCAGGTAAAACCCATTCAGTCCTTCCTGCTGTCCCGATAGGCCTGGTGATGTTCGATGTGTGCTTTCTCCGGTTCCAGGTGGATTGTAACGATGACATTGCCCCCAAGTTCGTCTATCAATTTCCTTTCCAGAATTGTAGCCTCGCGATGCGCCTCTTCGAGATCGATACCTGCCTCAAAAAGTGCATGGAACTCCACCCACATGGTATTGCCGGTACTACGGTGGCGCAAATCATGCCATTCCAAAAACTTCCCTTTTTTTTCCCTATCGAGAACCGAACGTATCCTGATATCGGTCTCATCATCACTCTGATCCATCAATCCGGTTGCGGCATATCTGAGCAGCTTGTACCCTTCGAAAGAAATATATAATGCAATTGCGATGGCGACCAGGGCGTCCAGAAAAAGATAGCCGGTTCTGGATATTAGAACCAAAGTGACCAAGACTCCGGCGCTTGTATATACATCGGTCAGGGTATGCTTTCCGTTACCGATAAGGACCATGTTCTTTTCCTTTTTCCCGGTTCTGACCAGAAATACTCCGAGTACCAGATTGATCATGGCTGACAGGAATACAATTCCAGCTCCCGTTTCCAGATTAACCACTTCGATGCCAATGATCAAACTCTTCACCGACTGGTAACAGATAGTAAGTGCAGCAATCAATATCAGCATACCCTCGGCGCCGACCGAAAAAAAACCTATGCGCTCATGTCCATAGAGATGGTCCCGGTCAGGCGGTTTCTGACTAAACCAGATGCCGAATGTCGAAAAACCGACTGCAAACATGTGTACGAAACTCTCGGCAGCATCCGACAACACGCTGTTCGCTCCGGTATGAAGCCAGGCAGCGATTTTGATTGTGAATACCACTACCGATACCATCAAACTGATGCGAATTGCCCGGTCACTTCTGCTTCTACCCAAAAGTGTTACCGTTTGCGGTTTATTTTTTTTCGACATCAGAAGCCGGGGAATATTATTAGAGATACGGAGAAACAGTCCGCCTTAAAGTAAAATGATCATTATCTTTGGAAATGTAAACCACAGACAGGGAAGACATTCGGGAAGATATTCCCGGAGTTTCAACATAATAATCTTTTTTAAACTATTGCAGGATCTACATCACTCATATAAACAGCTTTTCAGCGAGATTTCAACCGCCTCATCGGAAATCAATCAAAAAATCTATGTGATCGGCGGATTTGTCCGGGACTACTATCTGAACAGATTGTCATCCGACGGAGGTTATGACATTGACCTGGTAACGATTGGATCGGGGATCCGGGTGGCCAAAGCGGTAGCCGAGCGGCTCGGCACCAATAAAATCGCCGTCTATCGGCGTTTTGGGACGGCACAGGTGACCTGGAATAATTTTGTGCTCGAGTTTGTCGGCGCCCGTAAGGAGAGTTACCGGTCTGATTCACGTAAACCTTCTGTGGAAGACGGAACATTGGAAAATGACCAGTTTCGTAGGGATTTTACCATTAATGCACTCTCATGGTCGCTCAACCCCGATGATTTCGGCCGTCTGAGTGACCCATTCAACGGCTTGAAGGATCTGGAGGAGCGGATTATCCGAACACCAGTCGACCCTGAACAGACTTTCAGCGACGATCCGCTGAGAATGATGCGGGCGGCTCGTTTTGCCACTCAGCTCCATTTCAACATCGAATCTAAAACGCGACAAGCCATTGAAACAATGGCTCATCGGCTAGAAATTGTCTCCAAAGAACGGATAACCGACGAACTTAACAAGATTATGGCAAGTGACCAGCCGTCGGTAGGATTCAGCCTGCTTTTTGAAACCGGACTGCTTGCACAATTTCTACCGGAGCTGTGCGCGCTTCATGGAGTAGACGAGGTGCAGGGTCAGCGTCACAAGGATAACTTCTGGCACACCCTCAAGGTTTTAGACAATGTGGCGTTAGTCTCTGACAACATTTGGCTGCGATGGGCGGCACTGCTTCACGATATTGCCAAGCCTGCTACAAAACGATTACATCCCCAACACGGTTGGACATTTCACGGCCATGATGCGCTCGGCGCACAGATGGTACCCAAAATTTTTCGCCGGCTTGGCCTTCCGCTGGACGAGCGAATGAAATATGTCAAGAAACTGGTTCGACTTCATCTTCGTCCCATCGCCCTGGTCGATGAAATTGTGACCGACAGCGCCATCCGACGTCTGATTTTCGATGCAGGCGATCATATTGACGACCTCATCATGCTTTGCCGGGCCGATATCACCAGCAAAAACTACCGTAAGATTAAACAATATCTACGGAATTTTGATCATGTGGAGCAGCGCATCGTCGAGGTGGAAAAAAAAGACCGGATTCGCAATTGGCGGCCCCCGGTTGACGGAACCGACATTATGAAAATTTGTGGCACAGGACCGGGTCCGGTCGTTGGACAAATCAAAAGTGCCATCGAAGAGGCGATTCTCGATGGTAACATTCCGAATTCACGGGAAGCAGCGCTGGAGTATCTGCATGAAATCAAAAACAATTACAAAAAAGAACATCCCACGAAATCATTGAAGAGACTGTAATGTCTGAAACCCAAGACATCACCTGGATTTCCCGCTCCTATGCCAAGATCAACCTCGGCCTGCAGGTTTTGCGGCGACTTCCAAACGGCTATCATGAAATTGCCACCGGTTTCTGTTTCATTAACTGGAGCGACCGGTTTGAGTTGAACAAAGCATCAGAATACCGGCTGGAATTATCCGACGACCTGATTCCTGCCGATCACAACAATCTGATCACCAGAGCGGTCAGGATCCTGAAGCGTTATGTGACAATTGACGATGCCTGGTCCGTTAATGTCGACAAATTAATCCCTTTCGGTGCCGGCCTCGGAGGTGGAAGCAGCAATGCCGCCACCATATTACGCATGATGAGCAAAGCGAATAATCTCGACATAACACCCGGCGACCTCAGCCAACTTGCAGCAGGACTTGGAGCGGATATCCCTGTCTTTCTGCATGGAAAACCGGGGATCGGCTCCGGTATAGGCTCCGACATTACATTTTGTGACATCCAGCCCGACGCCTGGATCGTCACCGTCTTTCCCGATATACACGTCTCGACGGCCGAAGCTTACGATAACTGTATCCCGGTGGGTGATCCTGATTTTCCTTTGGAACGCATTCTGTTACAGGTTCCACTCGAAGAGTGGCGCTATCTGATGACCAACGATTTGGATCCGTGGGTTATTCATCAACATCCGCGAATCGGCGACATCCGGGATCAATTTTATGAACTCGGTGCCACCTATGCTGCCATGAGCGGAAGCGGCTCTTCGGTTTTCGGTATTTTTGAGCAGGAGTTTGTTGCGGTTGAAGCCTACAATCAACTGATAGACTGGAATCTACATACCAATATCACTCCACCCTCCTTTGTCCCCGATAATGGAATCTACCGTAATTCCTGATTTTGTATTATCTTTCTGTATTGTAACGGTGTGAGGAACACGTCTTCGCTAATTACAAAAACTTACTTTGTCATACCGACCCTTCTTTCACTTTCGTGAATTTATACTGTGATTTACAGCTTCAAATACTTTACCAAATATATTGACTATGATCAAATTGAACGATGACATAAGTAAAGCGATGGACACCGAGTCCATCAAGCTCGATATTCAGTGCCACCTACGCTTCACCCTTGCCAAATCAAAATATTCCACTACACAATGGGACAAATTTCGCAGTGTTGCACTGACAGCACTGGACAGGCTTCATGACCGGTGGATCGATACCCAGGAACACTATTATGATGTTGATGCCAAGCGGGTTTATTACATCTCCATGGAATATTTGATCGGACGTCTACTCGATAACGTGCTGGTGAATCTGGATATACTCGACCAAGTAAAAGAGGCTCTATCGGAGTTGGGTTTGGATTATGACAATATCAAGGAGAATGAATTTGATGCCGGACTCGGCAACGGGGGTCTCGGACGTCTTGCCGCCTGTTTTCTCGACTCCATGGCGACACTTGGTGTTCCGGGGTACGGCTACGGCATCCGGTACGAATACGGTATTTTTCAGCAGCAGATCAAGAATGGGTTCCAGATGGAAAACCCCGATATGTGGCTTCAGTTCGGAAATCCCTGGGATATTGTCCGGCCGAAAATTCTCTACCCGGTAAATTTTTATGGTGAATCGGTTCCCTACACCGATTCCGACGGACAACTTCGCTTCAAATGGGCAAACACGCAGAAGGTCAATGCACTTGCATACGACACACCAATTCCCGGCTACAAGAACTACACTGTAAACCACTTAAGACTTTGGAAAGCAAGCTCTTCCAAAGGAATCGACCTTCACTCATTCAGCCAGGGAGAGTACATTAACGCCATTCGTGATGCGCAAATGCAGGAAAACCTCACCCGGGTGCTCTATCCCAACGACAAGGTCTTTGTAGGCCAGGAACTGCGACTCAAGCAGGAGTATTTTCTCGTCTCTGCCACGCTTCAGGATATCTTACGCCGATTTAAAAAGATCTATAATGACTGGCGCAAATTTCCGGACAAAGTGGCCATACAGTGCAACGACACCCATCCCAATTTGGCCATCCCGGAATTGATGCGTGTGCTTCTTGACAACGAAGGACTCAATTGGGAAATGGCGTGGGACATCACCCGCCGTTCCATAAACTACACCAATCATACAGTCTTGCCGGAAGCCCTGGAAACCTGGCCTGTACCGCTGATGCGTAACCTGTTACCACGACATCTTCAGATTATCTACGAAATCAACAAACGGTTTCTGAACAAAGTGCGGGAAACCTTCGGCAACGATGTGGCCAGAGTTCGCCGGATGTCGATTATCAGTGAAGGCGAAAAACCATCCGTTCAGATGGCCATGCTCGGTATCGTTGGATCCAAAAAAGTAAATGGGGTCTCCCGGCTTCACACCGAGTTAATCAAAAAAACCATCTTTAAAGATTTCTATGAGCTATATCCTGACAAATTTGTGAATATGACTAACGGGATCACACCCCGGCGCTGGCTTAAACAGTGCAACCCTGGTCTATCCAAATTGATTTCATCACATATTGGCGATGGCTGGGTCACCGATCTCAACCAGCTCAGGAAGATCGACGACAAAGCCAACGACAAGAAATTCCGTGAGAAGTTTGCTGAAATAAAACGGAACAACAAATTGGCTCTCATTCGTCATATAGAATCGCGCTATAGCATGACGTTGAATCCGGACTCCATATTTGACATCCAGATCAAGCGGATTCATGAATACAAACGTCAGATTATGGTGGCTCTACATGTCGTTATGCTTTATAATCGAATCAAAGCCAATCCTGATGCGGAATTTGTTCCGCGTACCGTTCTTTTTGGTGGAAAAGCGGCACCTGGCTATGCGATGGCCAAACTGCATATAAAGCTGATCAATTCCATTGCCGAGAAAATTAATAATGACCCGGATACCCGCGATAAACTTACCTGCCTGTTCCTGGAAAACTATACTGTCTCACTTGCGGAGCGTCTCATCCCTGCCGCCGATCTGTCCGAGCAAACCTCTACCGCCGGAATGGAGGCGTCTGGTACCGGTAACATGAAGTTCGCTCTGAATGGAGCACTCACAATCGGAACCCTTGATGGAGCCAATATCGAAATCCGTGAAGAGGTTGGGAAAGAGAACATCTTTATTTTTGGACTCAATGATAAAGAGGTAGAGCTGAAGCGTCGGGAAGGGTATAATCCTCGTGATTATTACGACAGCTATCCCGAATTGCAGCAGGTATTGAACCAGGTCAGAGACGGATACTTCGAACCGGAAAGCCCGGAACTTTTTCATCCGATAATCCGCGCACTGCTTGATGAAGGTGATTATTTCATGGTCCTGGCTGACTTTAAATCCTACGCTGAACAGCAGTTGGAGGTGGAAAAGCTGTACAAAAACCAGGAAGAGTGGATCCGGAAAGCTATTCACAATGTCGCTCGTATCGGTAAATTTTCATCAGACCGAACTATTAACGAGTATTGCGAACATATCTGGGAATGCGAAAAAATTTCCCCGGCCAAGAAAACCAACTCGAACACAGCCTTAGAAAAACAAAAGCAGACGAAAGTAAAATCGTCGAAATAATCCGATTCTGCTTATCAATTATTCAAGTATAAACCGGAAAGTAATCGTACCGAACTGGGATTCCTGCGGCACATTGGAGGGGAGTCGTGAAAACCTCCAGGTTCTGAGCGTGCGAAGAACTTCTCGCTCCAGTTCCGGATGGGCTTTAATGATGGGTTGAAGACGAGCTACCGTGCCATCAGGCCGTACTTCAAAACGAACCGAGATCACAGCTTCGGTTTGGGATACGTAATTGGGAAGCGGTTGCACGACGGGAGCGCGGTTGAAATCTCCTTCCCACTCAAGCTGAAATGGTGCAGATCGAATCGGGTCGACTCCGGTTCCCTGATCCGCATCCACACGTCCACGAATGCCACGGATATCACCGGCCTCTTCTTCTCCTGCCTGCTCCACTTCGTCCTGCTGGGCAGCAGGCGGCGAGGAGGGTTCTTCAATTTCTTCGGTCTGATCCGCCAGTTCGGTTGGATCTATCTTGTCGGTATCCGGTGTTGTGACCACTTCGGAGTCAATTTCCTGCTCCTGGTCCGGAAGATCCACATCCCGGGACGGCTCTTCCTGGACAGGTTCGGGCTGCGGCTCTTCTGCAGGCTCCGGTTGCGGCTCTTCGATTACGGCTTCTACCGGATCAAGACGAGTTTCCGGTTGGGCCTCTTCTACCCGGGAAAACTCGGCCAGTGTGCCGTCCTGAAATTCACCGAGTGTAATTTCAATAAAGGCCATCCGATCCATAGCCCGCGGCTGAGTTACCATAAACCAGGCAAACACCAGCAACACCAGATGCATAGCAGCTGTTATGGATAGTCCAAATCGTTCTTCCCTGGTTAAAGTACGCATAACTGTTAGCGACTCGCGCGTTCCGTGGCCATCATCATACTCAGATTCAAGGCCTTTCCTATATTCATAACGTGGACGGCATCATCGATTATTGCGTTTCTGTCTGCCCGCACCACCAGCATCGCCTGCGGATGCTGTTGGTGTTGTTCCCGAATGGACGATGCAACATTTACCCTTGTAACCGGATTTCCCATGACATAAAAACTACCGTCATTTGTAATAGTCACATTGATAAAATGCTGTTCGGTTACAGCAGCAGTTTCCGCCCTTGGTATATCCACCCGAATGCCGAAATTGGTGACAAAGGAGGAGGTCAATAGAAAGAAAATCAGCAGCAGTAATACGATATCGGTCAGTGACGACGCCGCAAACAGCGCCATCGGTTTTTTTATTTCACTTTCGGTCCGGAAGTCCATTGTTATACCATCTGTTGTTTTTTTGTTGCAGGTTTCTGCAGAAGCTCGATAAACTCGGTGGACGAATCCTCCAGATCAAAGATTGTCCGGTTCATGCGACCCAGCAGATAGTTATAAAATCCATAGGCAATAATTCCCACGGCCAGTCCCGAAGCGGTCGTGATCAACGCTTCCCAAATACCTCCAGCCAGTACACTGGGATTGACATTTCCTTCCAGAGTCTGTATTTGCTGGAACGCTTGAATCATACCGGTGACTGTTCCAAGAAAACCGAGTAGAGGTGCGACCCCGGCAATGGTTGCCAGCCAATCCATTTTTTTCTCCAGAAGGTGCACTTCACGTTTACCGGCGTTTTTTATGGCATCATCAATGTCGTGAATCGGCCGTCCAAGGCGCTTTATTCCCTGTTTCATGATCCGTGCAAACGGTTTGTCTATCTCATCACAATAACGCTGCGCCCTGATCATGTCGCCACTTTTGAGAATATCTTCAAGCCTTTCCAAAAACCCTTGATTGTCCATCCGGGAGTTTGACAAAACCCGCCACCGTTCTGCGATGACATAAATGGCCAGGAGAGAAAGCAGTGTGATAGGAATCATCACAAACCCGCCATCCATTAACATTTGTAACAAGGAAATGCGATCCGGATCAGCCACTACAGGCTGAAGGGTATCTTCTACAGCTTCGTTTTGAAGCAAAATAGCCGATATAAATAAAATAGCCGATGTCATGTAATGCCCTATTAATTTGTGAATTATTGTAACTGTTAACGTATTCTTATGATGAAGTTATTACTTCGATAAGGCTCCGGGAGTTCGGGGATAGCCTGCTCTGCATCTGATACCGATTCAAATTGTCCTACACCCACCCGCCATGTTGTACTGCCGTTCGGATGACGCACTTGCCAAATGGTAGTTTTGTATCCCTTTTCTACAAATCCCGCTTTTTCAATTCGCGCCCGGTTTTCATTAACGATGGAGTGGAGAACAATGGTAAATGAACCATGCAGCACTTCATCTTCCGGTCCCATAAGTCCAAACGGAGAGTCCTCCTCTTCTGTTGTCTCACTTAACTCTTGAGCCATCACCCCATCATCCTGTGCCACTGCCTCCTCTTCCGGTATTGTAGCATCTTCTTCCAGGGATGGTGTAACAACCGTTTCATCAACGGTAGACGGTACCCTGAAGTGGCCCAGAATCTGTGATTCAAAATGGAAAAAGAACATCACCGCAAGAATCAGTGCCGCTGCAATCGGCAACATCCAAATTATTGATTGGAAATCCTTGCCCCTGGATACAGACTTTTTCTTCGCCGATTTTCTTTTCGTCACCTCAGCTGCCGATGACTCAGCTTTTGCCATACCTACGGTTTCGGGGACTTTTTCTTTGTCTTTAGATACCGGAGCAGACATCTGCACTTTCCCCGACTTATCCAGAGTCCTCGATGCCGGACTGAGAACTTTACCGGTTGTCTTGTCAACAGGACTGGCTTGTGTCGCCTTGTCTATTTTCGATTCGGCTAATATTTTCTCTTCTTTCTCAACGTTATCCTCTGCGGCCTCTTCTTCCGATTTTATATCGTCAGATCCTTCTATTGCTTCCGAAGCCTCTTTCTCAGTTGTATCCTGACTTATTTCATCCTCTTCTCCCTCTGCAAACGGATCGAACGAATCATCCGGATCGAAAGGATCATCCGGGCCTGCTTCCGGATCCGTCCCGACCGGCTCTGTTTCATCACCCGGTACCTGATCATCTTCACGCTCCAGTTTCCCAGCCGACTCCTGGTCAAACGACGACATACTCGTCACTTTAACTTCTTTACCAACATCAGTCCCGCTTTCCTGCTCGATTTTACGGTTGTATGCAGGTAGAATTTCGATGGGATTCATTCCCGCGTACTTATAATTGACCTCGATGGCGAGTTTCTCTTCCGGCTTGAACTCCAGTTTTCCATCATCTGCTAAAACAAACGTTCCGAGCCCATCTGCATGATAATTTCCTTTCTGCTCCACTTCTTTCCTGATCGCTAACACCCATTCGGCAAGCAGCTCTTCCGCTTTCACTTTCTTGATGTTCAGCGCATTCGCAAGCAACGAAATAATGTCATCGTGTAACAGTTTCATACCTGTCTCAGTTATCCGGATCAAAAAATATTGTATCGGAGGGAGGAGCTAAAAGAACCCGACCGTCATTTTCCTGCCTGTGATCCTGCTTATGATGTTGTACTGAAAAAGACCCAAGACCTTTCACGTATATTTCGCGATGTAACTTGAGCGATTCGGAAATGACAGCCGTTACCTCCTGCTCTGTATTCTTGTCTATCATAATAATCACCAATGCAATGTTAACCCACCGAAAAGCTGAAACGGTCGTTCCTGGTAGTGCTGCCACACTTCATAATCCTGGTTCAGGACATTCAGCGCTTTGACATAGACGCCAAAATTCCTGTGCAGCTGCACGTCTGTCCGAAACCCAAGCTGAACGAAACCGTCTACCACTTCATCTTCGTATACAGTTTGCCTTTCCCCCAAAATGTCCATCCAGAGAGCCATATCAATCCAGGACATCGGATGAGACATAAATTGAACCGACCCTTTCCATTTTGGAACATACGGAATTACTCCGGATGGAATAATCTCTTCATTGGCGGATGAGTAATTGAGACCCAACTCTACGGATGCCGAAGTTTTCATGGAGGGTATCGAACCTGTCAATCCGCTAAACCACTCCACATGAATTGCATCCTCCAGGAACTGATAACTGAAATACGGGGAGTGTTCCGATTCATCCAATTCCGGCGCTTTGGTGAAATAACCACGGTTATAATATTGCCAATAGTCCAGTCCGGTGTACACATTCAGATTTTGCAAGAACTGAAAACCGGTCTGAAGTTGAATATGCAACCCGCGTTCGTGTTCCATCTCACTGCCGACCTGCAGGGCAAACCGGTTCCGTTCGTGCCATTTTTCAAGTGAAGGATCTCTTACAAATCCACGGATCCGAACTTTGGCGTTGACCCGGCTGGTTCCTTCAAAGCGGTAGTGGATATCCGGGTATAAATACAAATCAAAATTATTTACCGGATCATAAAGCTGATAAAACCGCATCCACGCTTCCACATGGTGTGAAAGGCCAAACAGATGACGATATCGTGTACCAACACTATTCGTTAGCCAGTATTGAGACTCATCCTCCCTGGTATCGTAAGTAGATCCAGCCACCCGAACCTGGAGTCCAAACACTTGTTCCGGCAGTGATCCTTCCCAGAAACGGTTGATGTGCAAATTATACCGATTTTCTTTAGTCGATCGCAGTTCCTGATCGGCATAGTACCCTTCGTTAGAAAAACTATGAAGTGATAAGGCTGACTGCCAACCTCTATAGGCGTGTTCCAGATGCTGCCATCGACCCTCGAGTCCGAATGAACTGTGGGAAATACGCTGCGGATCGAAGTCTCCGTCCGGAAACAGCATTATGAGAAGTGAGTCACGGGGACCCGGATACGGCGAGTAGTTAAAGGAAGATGAACCCGAAATACCGAAACCAAACCGGTTGCTGCCCGACTGACGAGTCCATTGCAGATTCCCTGTCTGGTTTCGGAATGAGCTGAAGTCACGATCACCTTCCGACGAATGGTGGCCTAAATCCAGCGCCAGGCTTTCATTCTCTCGGACCGGAGTTTCTGCTATAATCCTGATTTCGGGACTCTGAAAGGTACCCATACCAATTCTTGCAAACAGGTTCCTCTGATCGGCAAAACGGATAAAATGTTGTTCGGGTTTCAGAGCCGGTTCGAGCTCGCTAATCGGGATAGCTGCAACAATCTCGTCGTCGGATTCAATAAAGGGCATTCGGTCCGGATCGATGCGATAGACGGCAGGACGAGGGCTGAAACCCAGTACCGGCTGACGCTCGAGACCGGGAAAGCGAACTTCAAAATCCCCCCGTATCTCAATATCCTGGGGATCGATATCGGGAAGCAGCGATGTGGTACCATTTTCTTGTTGGGCCATCACCGGGACGGTCAAGGCAGTAAGTATTATCAGGATAAAAAAGATAAACGACCTGAGCTGATGCATTAGATTATCAATAAAGGTTACGGGGAACAGATTGTAAACGTAAAAGAACTGAAAAACTGTTTAAAAAGAATTATAATGGACCTCTCTTTTCACATTGTCATTTTGATTCGATATTGCGTCGTTCCATAGCTTTGTTGACAACGAGAATGACAGGAGTCGCCACTAAAATAATGATCATCATTATCAAATGTGTAACTATTGCGTACGTGACGCCTATAACTTCCGGTACGGCAAAAAAAAATAAAAGTGACCGGCTTACAAACCAGTGATAGGTGCCAATTCCACCCGGCGACGGGAGCGACACTCCCAGTGCCGAAACTACCGTGATAACCAGAGCTTCCTGCATTCCGAGACCGAATTCGCTGTGCATATCAAATGCTGTGAACGGAATATAAGTCATCAGGACATAACAGAACCAGATGGCGGTCGTCAGTATTATAAACAGCGGCCAGTTTTTCACATCCCGGAAACTGATCAAACCCTGAGCAAACTTTTTGGATAATTCGGCTGCAAGCTGCAACAGACGAAAAACGGCCGGCAGCCAGCGGCCGGCAATACGAAGGAGTTGATATATAAGAAATAAAACAACGAGGATCGACAAGAGGAGCAACCCTATTACCAAGATACCGTCAAGACTCCAAACCGCCTGAAGCCAGCGCACCGTTTCAGCACCCAGTATTGGTACAATCACTGAGTAATCCGTAAACAGATAGATGAAAACAAACAGCACCAGCACAAACATAACAGCAAGATCCATCACCCGCTCAAGAACGACAGTACCGACCAGTTTGGTACGGCTTATCCGTTCCCTGTTTCCAACATATACCGACCGGGAAACTTCACCCAGCCTGGGTACAGCATAATTAACCAGGTAACCCAGCATCACCCCGCTGAAAAGGGTCCATCTGCTTGTTTTCATCCCTTCCTGTTCGATGAGTTGTTTCCACCGTTCCGCTCTCAGATAGTGGCTAAGCAAAGAGATCACGACATAGGGTATCAGCCAGTAATATGTCAGTTTATTCATCGTCAAACGGAAGTCGGAGAAGGAAATATCCTTAACGGCCAGCCACAAAAAAAGCAAAGCGATCAAAATGCCAATCAGAAACCTGATGTATTTCTTTATCATACCGCTCACTTTCGCAAATCGATTATCTCGGCATCATTCGGATAATCCAGATGAAAAAGTGCGTCGTCATACTCCAGATAACCCGCTTCTGTAAGAGTTGTCTCCAGGATATTCTCCATTTGATCCACGGCACTGACGCTGATGGGAATCAGGTTCATGTCAAGCATAATACGTACCTCCAGAAATATTTCAAACGGATCTTCTGATTTTAACACAAAAATCACGATACCCTCTTCCCGTATTACTTCTGAAACATAATAGAGCTCTTCTTCATCCGAAAAAAAACGGGAAGGTGCAAAATCGTCTTCCGCTTGTTCGTATCGGCTTATAACCAGTTTGTTTTGCTGTTCGTTGTAAACTCTGGACGTTTCGCCATCTACAACAACCACCTGCCGTTCAGCCTGAATTTTGTATTTTTTTTGGGATATCCAGATTCTTCCCTCTGTTATCTGTGACTCACCGGTATAAGAGTCCAGAAACTCATGCGTCATCTGCGCCTCCAGAATTTTTCCGTCCCGGAACTGTTGGCGAAGTTGATCCAGCTCCGTTTCTACGGATTCCGCAGTTTTACTTTCCACGGTTTCCCCGGATTTGTTTTCCGGGTAATTCACAGCTTTGCTTTCCGCAAACAATGACTGGCAAAGAAGAAATGAAACCAGGAATATCCACATCACCCTGCATTTTCTAAGCCACTTCACACTAATACCTGTTGATTTGCAATCAGTCATCAAGTTCCTGTAATAGTTCTTCCAGTTCTTCTTCATTGTCCACCAGTACTTCACGAGCTGCACTTCCCTGGTAGGGACCCACGATACCCGCTGAAAAGAGTTGATCAATCAGGCGACCTGCCCGGTTGTAACCAAGTTTTAGTTTACGCTGCAAAAGAGAAACCGAACCCTGCTGATGCATTACAAGCAGTTTCGCCGCTTCTTCGAAGAGTTCGTCCCTATCGCTTTTGTCAAATGAACCACTCTGGCTGCCCGGATCTTCCACTTCCGGCAAATAATAGGGATGGGTGTAACCTATCTGCTTGCCGATGAATGAGTTAATTCGTTCTACTTCTTCTGTTGATACAAATGCATTCTGGAGTCGGATCATACTGGCACCGCCGCCATTGTACAACATATCACCCCTCCCAACGAGTTGATCGGCACCCATCGTATCCAGAATGGTGCGTGAATCAATTTTGGACGCAACCTGATAGGCTATCCTTGCGGGAAAATTAGCTTTGATCGTACCTGTGATCACATTGACAGAGGGACGCTGTGTGGCAACAACAAGATGAATGCCCACTGCCCGGGCCAGCTGTGCCAGACGGGCAATAGGTTCTTCAATCTGTTTGCCAGCTGTCATCATCAAATCGGCCAACTCATCAATAACGACCACGATGTAGGGAAGATGCCGGTGCCCGAGTTCCTCATCCAGTGTATTGGTTTTATATTTTTCATTATAGGTTTTGATATCCCGAACCATTGACATCTTGAGTAGTTCATACCTGTTATCCATCTCTTTGCATACGCTGTTGAGCGTCTGCAGGACTTCCATAGTATCGGTAATAATCGGCTCGGTCGCATTTGGCAGGGTCGCCAGAAAATGGTTCTGAATATTTCGGAACAACGTCAACTCAATTTTCTTGGGATCGACCATTACAAATTTTAGATCATCCGGATGGCATTTATACAGCAGACATGTGATGATGGTATTGATCCCCACGGTTTTCCCCGATCCAGTTGCCCCTGCCATCAAAAGGTGAGGAAGCCTGTTCAGATCAATCATGAATACTTCGTTTTCGATAGTCCGCCCAAAAGCAACAGGAAGCGCCATCTTTGTTTCAGCAAACTTTCGGGTATTTATCAGTGAGCGGATATAGACAATTTCCCGTTTCCGGTTCGGTACTTCAATACCTACAGCCGATTTACCGGGTATCGGTGCGATAATGCGCAAGCCTTTGGTCGCCATCGCCATCTTCAGATCATTGGCATAGCTTTCAATTTTGCTGATTTTGACATCCGGCGCAGGCTGCAGCTCATAGAGAGTTACGGTCGGTCCTACGATCGCTTCAATTGCTGTAATATCAATTCCGTGCCGGTTCAACTTATCAAGAATGATCATTTTATTCCGGTTGATCTCCTCGTAGTCAACATCACTCCCTTCATCCGGGGCTTTGTCAAGCAGTTCCAGTGTCGGAAACTTGTACTTGATTTGTGGTTTTTCGATCTGCTTTTTCCGTTCGTTTTCCAACTTGCGTTTACCGGCCTCTTCATCAGGAGTGCCCCTGTACACAGTTATATCCAGATCCGAATCAGCCGATACCATATTCCTGTCCGAGTCCAAACTCATTCCAGGTTTCCCGCTGTCACCTTGTTTATCACCGACCATATCACTTTTTTCCAGAACAGCCCGAGGTGGACGGACATCCGCTTCATTAATTTTATCCTGGTCCATCCGTGCTTTCTCTTTTTCACGAGATGCAATCACCATTTTTTCCCAGCGCTTCCGGCGCTCTTCTTCATTCCGGATATCCGGATCCCCTTTTTCATTTGGAAATGAATCCTTAGCCAGTCGATCATGTTCAACATTTCTACCCATCGGAGTATCTGAAATTAGTTCACCGATTCCATCATCGTCACCTCTCCTTTTGCTTCTCGAAGAAAAAACTCCGCCAAACCAGGCTTTCGCAGATCGAGTTCGTTCGATGGCAGACTTCACATCTTTGTTGACAAGCAGAATAAGCGCGATTAAACTCAGACAGGTTAGTATGATAACAGGACCGAACTGCCCGGTCAATCCACGAAGCACAAATGCGATGGCGATTCCCGACGATCCGCTCCAACTCGACGATACCGCATTGAATTCATTATGCAGCCATCCCATGATTGAAGCTGAAAGAATCATGACGAATACAGCATAAAGTGATTTCAGGTGCACAATAAGCAGTTCTTTATGACGAAATATACTCCAACCGTACGCCAGCAACACCAACACCAGAATGATCGATATATAACCAAACAGCATATTCACGAAAAAATGCGACACATAGGCACCCAGCGGGCCCAGTCCGTTTTGGATGCGCAAGGCCGGTCCCTGTCCAAAATCGAGCAAAGTGAAGAAATCGACGCTACGGATAATGGCTAAATCTTCACTTCGATAAGTCAGAATACTAACAGCCAATGTGAATCCGATCGCGATGATCACAATTCCAAGCATCTCCATTTTTCGTTCGAATGTAAAAAATGGAGTGTTTTTATTCTGATTTTTCTTCATTTATCTGATGGTGATCAGTCCGCCATTCATGGATGGAATCGAATCAAAACAGTCGACATTACAACAATATTGGATGTCTTCATCATATCCCAAATCACGAAGCCGGCTGGCATTATTTGAAGAACCAACAAGTTTTGAAATTTGCTTGCCGAATTTCTCATAGAGACCGTAAGCAACTTTCACACCGTCCATCGCATCATCTGGAAGTTTTTTATCGAACAGATGATATGTGACAGCGCCCGCACACAACATGTCTTCGAGTGAAAGCCGGCTTTTCCACCCGGAACATATTAACATGATATCATTTATATGATTACTGGAAAGGTAATCAACGAGTGCAGACAAATTTAAAAAACTACCGATCAAGATTTCTGTAGCATGATTACTCCGGGCTATAGCCCGAGTTCCATTGGTTGTTTTGAAGATGAGTGTCTTGTTCATAACTATTTCCGGTTTATACTCTAACGGCGAGTTGCCGAGATGAAAGCCTTCCGCTTTTTTACCGTCTTTTTCACCGCAAAGAAGAAAACCGGACGAATCCAAATGACGGGTATATTTTCCCACATCTTCCTTATCTGAAACCGGAATCACACCCTGCGCACCATTTTCCAACGCAGTCTGAATAGTTGAGCTGGTCCGAAGCACATCAATAACAACCACAGTTCGGTCGCGGACTTCGTCTTCGGTAAATGTTGTAGCCGATGAATAAACGTCGATACTGGTGTTCATTTTTTTCTTTTATGAAATGGAGGTCTAACTATTTCTGCTGGATAATCTTTGTTGCGAATTCGAAGATACACTACTTCACCTGCTTTACCTACTGATACCGGCAGGTAACCCATAGCAATGCCACGTTCATTAATTACAGATAAACCGCCACTGGTGACCTCTCCCAAGGTTTGACCTTTTTTGTCAACAATGGAATAACCACTTCTTGGAATTCTATTGGGATCCATCATCAATAAACAG
Organism: Balneolales bacterium; assembly: GCA_007131625.1. GTDB lineage: Bacteria > Bacteroidota > Rhodothermia > Balneolales > Natronogracilivirgulaceae > SLQC01. The sequence continues at coordinate 22,204 of SLQC01000224.1, forward strand.
CATAGTTTACGTTTGATTCCACTATTCTTCAAGACCTTTAAAGCTGCTTTCCCGATAAAATTTTCCTTGTCCCATTTAATCAGCCAACCGAGTCCGGCTTCCAGTGGAGTTGTCTCTTCTGTAATATCAATTCCGTAAAGTACAAGACCGGATTCCAGTCTGAGCGTGTCACGCGCACCGAGTCCGCATGGTTTAAGTCCGAATTCATCACCGGCAAGTATGATATGTTCCCACAAATCCCCAACATTTACATACCGAATATTGCAGTAAAGTTCAAAACCCGGCTCTCCAGTATATCCAGTGTACGAAACAAGGATATTGTCGTAGTTCGAAATTTTCATGGATCGAAATTCAAACGGTGGAATTGCATCCAAATGTTCATTTGTCAGTTTCTGTAAAATATTGACAGCTTTCGGGCCCTGTAGTGCGATCAAAGCAATTTCATCGGATATATTGCTGATTTCGGCCCGTCCCCTGTTCACTTCCTGAATCCAGGTCACATCCTTTTCAATGTTGGATGCGTTTACGACGAGCATAAACTCAACATCCGACAGACAATAGACCAGCAAGTCGTCCACTATTCCCCCATGCTCCCTGCACATAACAGAATATTGTGCCTTACCCGGTTTAAGAGCCGATGCATCATTAACCGATAACTCCTGAACCAACTCGAGGGCCCGATCCCCCCGTATCAGAATTTCTCCCATATGGGAAACATCGAAGATCCCGGCCTGATTTCGAACAGCAAGATGCTCTTCTTTTATACCGCTGTACTGAACCGGCATTTCGTATCCGGAAAAATCTACCAGTTTCGCCTTGAATGACCGATGTATTTCAAAAAGTGGGGTTCTCTTCAGCATAAATGATAATTTGGTTTATGGTATAAGATACAAATATCACATGGTTTTTAAGCATTTTATGTGTTTTAAATTCTGATTTCGTGTGTATCGGACGCTCGTGTTAGTGTAATGCAACCCGTTTTGTTCATGAGATTACATCATCCGACTTATTTTCAGACAATTAATTTGGAATATTTTGTGTTAACTTAATGTTACAGACAAGAGATATCCCAATCTGTCGTTAACCCGATTAACCTTGCCATTTAATTATTACTCTTCAACCTTGAAAAGTTTATGTCTCTTAATGAAGAAAACGTACTGGACGCACTGAGAAATGTAATTGATCCCGACCTTGGGAAGGATCTAGTCAGCCTTAACATGATTGAGGACATAAAGATCAACGGAAAAAACGTCACTTTCACTGTCAATTTGACCACTCCTGCCTGTCCGCTGAAGGCTGAAATTGAACGGGCTTGCATCAATGCCGTGAAACATCTGGTGGATGAAGAGGCTGTCGTCACACCAAACATGAGCTCGAAAGTGACGCAAAGCCGTACCCCTGGGCAGGGTGATCAGAATCTGCTGAAAGATGTCAAGAATATTATTGCTGTTGCATCCGGAAAAGGTGGTGTAGGCAAATCGACTGTTTCAGTTAATTTGGCCGTCGCTCTTGCGAAAACTGGTGCAAAAGTAGGGCTTGTGGACACTGATATATATGGCCCGAGTATCCCGACCATGTTCGATATTCATGAACGTCCCAATATCAACACGCAGCGCAAGCTTATCCCACTTGAAAAATTCGGAGTTAAATTGCTTTCTATGGGATTTCTCGTGAAACAGGACGAAGCTGTCGTTTGGCGTGGGCCAATGGTATCCAGTGCTGTGAAACAATTTTTAAGCGAGACGGAATGGGGTGAACTGGATTATCTGATCCTGGACCTCCCACCTGGAACCGGTGATATTCAGCTGACAATTGTTCAATCGGTTCCGCTTTCTGGAGCCATAATCGTTTCGACTCCGCAGACGGTCGCACTGGATGATGCCCGGAAAGGAGTTGCCATGTTCGGCAAGGTAAATGTACCGGTCCTGGGAATTGTGGAAAATATGGCATATTTCACACCACCAGATCTGCCTGATCGCAAATACTACATTTTTGGCAAACACGGTGCGAAGAACCTCTCGGAAAAAATGGGCGTACCTTTTCTCGGAGAGATACCTATCGAGGAACAACTTCGAGAGGGAGGTGACTCCGGTAACCCCATCGTAACCGAGCATCCTGAGGCTCCGTCTTCGTTGGCTTTCTCGGAACTGGCTAACCGGACAGCCCAACAGATTTCAATACGAAATGCTACTCAGGATCCCACTGAAAAGGTAGAAATTCTCTACCGGTAAAGTAGTTAATACCTAATGCCCGACATAATATTGCCAGATTTAAATTTCACCAAATCTGCGGGATTG